>CAYOOY010000033.1:0-12818 GCA_964405725.1 uncultured Methanosarcinales archaeon
GTAGTTTTAAGTGTTATTACTGAACAGAAGTAACTGTTCCGAAACATTTATAAAGAAATTGCACCCAAAATACAAAATAGGTTCAAATATGACAAATCCAAAAGTAATAGAAGGCGGCGATGTAGATTTTGGCGATGCACAGGCACAGCCAGATGTTGCTACGCAACCACCTGTGCAACCAGCACAACCTTCGTTAGTAACAGGTGATTATTCATGGGTTCCAGCTGCGATGGATGGATTGGCAGATGCCTACACACCAACAGAATATATTTATAATGGATCTTGGACAACTATTGAACTTAATGATACTGAAAAGCAATTGATACCATACTTAATATGTATTAATAACTCGTGGGTTGCTTCATCCTCAACAAGTCCCGTTGGTGTCATTAGAGCAGGCTTAGAGCATCTAATTGGTCCTGAAATTGCAGATAGTGGAATATATGAAGTAACAGGACTTGAAGGTGATGAAGATGTTGATACAAATATATTAATTAATTTATTACCTGAGTTACAACATATTCGTACGCTATTAGGTAAACAAATCAATAAGGGGAGTGAAAATGTTGAGACATTATATTCTACACCACTTGAAGCACGTGCGTTTTTTGCAGGCGCATTAGGAAAAGATTTGGACATTCAAATTACAACAAAAGATGCAATTGCATATGCAAAAAAAATTAACCAGGTACCACGAGTAGCTGAGTACATAAAACAATTACGAGGAATAATATAATGACAAAAGTAGTAGAAGGCTCAGACGTGAACTTTGCTCAAACGGAGCAAGAAACAGATAAGTTAGAAGATGTTGTTCAAGAAACAGAAGAACCACAAGAAGAATCTCTCATTATGTCTGAACAAGATAGACAATTAATGAGTTATTTAGGAGTAAAATTAATTGAAGTAGTTAAACAATATGGCAATAAAATTAAAGATAGACATACTGGTAGAAAACAAAGAACTAGGATAGATATTTCTGGACTTGGTGATATAAGTGAACTATTACCATATTGTCTCCACATTCGTAAATTAAAACAAGAAAGTTGGGGATATCAAGGAGAAACTTCAACTTCATGTTACTTAGATATTATATTTAGACCTGATGAATTTAAATGTTTTCTTGAAACAAGATATGGAGACGGTGTTGCTCAATCAGGTTTATTTGAAAGATTAAATGTAAATGGAAATTATGATCTTGATTTTGAGACTGTTTCTGAATATTTTCCAGAAGTAGAATGTCTAAGACCTCTAATAACGAATCCAATCCCATTAAAGAATTCACCTTATCAAGCATTACTTATGGTTCCAGTTGAAGGTCGAGCATTTTTAACAGGTGCAATAAGTGAATACCATGGTGATTCAAATAGAAATAATGATAATAAAATGCATTGTCCATTACGATTTGGAGAATTATTAGAATATGCACAACAAAATGATCAAGAAGAACATGCCGCTATGTTTTATGATATGTATCTTGGTAAAATAAAAAGTAATCAGCGAAACCTACCAGGATTATGGGGCATGATACGAGGTATCTTCTAAGATGACTAAAGTAGTTGAAGGAACGGACGTGGACTTTGGTGATAATGACGCTACAGCAGACAGTGTTGAAGCCGTTGTACAAACAGGAAGTTCTATATCCACAGGAATGTCACAAGATGACAAAGAATTAATGGAATTCTTAGCAGATCAAGTGATTGCTACGTTTAGTGTATATGGGACAAAAGTAAGCCAGGGTTCTATTGATGAGATAGATATTGATTTCTCAAAATTTTCTTCGTATATGCCATACATTGTTACACTTGGTAATTTACATCAAGAAGCATGGTTTGACTGTTTTGAGGGCAAAAAATCATCAAAAGGAATAACATGTACGATATCAGCAAAAAATATACCTTCCCAAATTCTTCGTGATTTTTTAGAACAAGAATATGGAGCTCACCTTGCAGCATCAGGGATATATGAACGCGTTGGATTAGATATAGAAAAAAATGTTGATTTTCCAGCAGTACTACAATATTTCCCAGAACTTCAACCATTAAGTCAGTTACATGAATGTTTTATCAAAATGTATGAGAATCCCTATCAACCTATTTTAACGTTACCAGTAGAACATAGAGCATTTTTCACAGGAGCTCTAAGAGAAACAGGAGTAAATGGTGTTAATCTAATACACGCAGAAAAAATTCCAAAACCACTTGGATTAAAACAAATATTAGACTATGCAGCAAAAACAAATAGAGTTACACAAGTAGCTGATTACATAGACCTTTATCGAGGGATATAATGACAAAAGTAGTAGAAGGCGGTGATGTGGACTTTTCTGGAACAGAAGCTAGACCAGATAGTATTGATGATCTAGTAAATCAAAATCCAACACATATGGATCAACTAAACGTTGCACAATATGTTAGTACGACTTATGCAAGTTTTACACCCCCCTTAGGACAAAGGACACATATTTTATCAAAACCTACTTCACATTCACTAGATGACATTACTGCAATTTTACCGTATACAATTCGCCTTACAAAAGAAACAGATTCAGTTACAAGAGTTACTATAGAAGCTGCACCTGCACTTGAATGGCGAAAAATGCTTGAAAATCGTTACGGTGAAGAATTATGTTTAACAGGAATATATGAAGTAACTGGCTTAGATAAAGATGATGATATTCATCCAAAAGACTTAGTTCATTATTTTCCAGAATTGCAACCATTAGTTGATGTAGATGCAAGTTCTATCGCAATAACCGACAACCCATATCAAACTATATTGACTCTTCCAGTACAACAGAGAGAATTTTTTACAGGAGCAACTAATAGATACACCTCAGGAGATCCATCTAATATCAGTACTGATTTCGCACGACCACTTACTAGAAAACAAATCAAGCAATATGCAAAAGAACACGGCGACGTTACTAAATTAAATGAATATGTAGCTGCATATAAAGGAGTTCCACAAAAACCATCTAAACTAAAACGATTAGTGGGAAGAGTTGCATTTGAATTGGTTATGGCTGGCAGTTTTCTTAGTGGATTATCACGTGAAGAAAGAAACGGATATGTTATTGAAAGGGACACCTATGTTCGAAGAAAAATAGAAACACTTGATGACAATACGAGATATGATAATGGAGAGAAAAAATGGTAAAAGTAGTAGAAGGATCGGACGTGGAATTTCAAGAAACACACACACAACCAGACTCACTAGATCAAGTTGTACAAGCAGATAGTACCACAACAACACATTCTTTGTTTTCTCAAGAAGATGAACATATGATGGATTTTTTAGGTAATCAAGTGAATGATGTATTAATAAATTTTGGTAAACCACCAAGTCCTAATTTACCGGTTGCTCACCAAAAACATACGGATTTAGATTATGCAAAATATCTTCTACCAAGAATAGTAACACTAAGAGAGTTTAGTAAGAGAGTATGGGATCAAAATTGTATTTCGTTATGCGCTAGATTAGATCTTGAACTCAATAATGACCATATTATTGGATTTCTGAAAAATATGTACGGAGATGATATAGTTGATACTGGATTAGTTGAACTTGCAGGATTAGATCAAAAAGGAGTACTTGATTTTTCAGGGATAAATAAATATTTTGATGAGTTTAGATCTTTGCAAAAAATGCATAGTTCATACGTTTGCATTAGAGAAAATCCATACTTAAAAGTTCTTACACTCCCTCTAGAACATAGACCTTTTTTTACAGGTGTATTAAAGGATATGAACGCTACAATTGCAAACGATAGTTATGTAGAGAAACTACAAAATCCAGTTACACTTCGTGATATTTTAAGTTATGCACGTAAAGTAGAAAAAATACCAAAAGTTGGCGAATACGTACAACTATATCTAAAATGACAAAAGTAGTAGAAGGATCAGACGTGGAATTTCAAGAAACAAACACACAACCAGATGTAGGTTTACAAGATATTAGTGAATTAGTATTAGATCCAACGAACGAAGACCTGCAACATGAACGAATGCGATTTTTAGGTACACAAGTACAACAATCTATTCTAAATTATTGGGGAAATGAAAATAATGGTATTATAATTCTATCAGGACAATTACTTAGCAGAGATCTAAATGAACTTATTGCGTATGCAATAACTATTAAAGATATTTCCAAAAAGTCAAATTGGAATTTTGATCAAAATAATAAATTGGCAGGTGGGGTATTATCAGGATATATAGATGTTGATCTTTCACCTAAAGAATGTGTAAACTATTTAGTACGAACATATGGAGATGACGTTCTTGATACAGGAATACATCTAGATACAAATATGAGAGGATCAGTAATGTGGTCTGGATTAGCACGATATTTTCCAGAATTTCACACATTTACAGACATAGATCATAAATTAGTGTTTTTCAGATCATCAGAATATGACCCACTGCTTACAATTAAAAAAGAATCAAGAGGATTTTGTGCAGGCGTAATAGAATATCATAGGGTTCGAAAGGGATTATCTCGAAATGTAACAAGAAATAACACACCAAGTAGGCAAAATCAATTACACAAACCATTAACATTCAAGCAAATGCTCGAATATGCTCGAGTAACAGGCGAGGTTAAAGATGTCAAAAGACACTTTGATAATTATCAATGACAAAAGTAGTTGAAGGTACAGATGTGGACTTTAATGAAAATCAAGCACAACCAGATGTAACTATCGATGGTAAAGTAGAAGAGCAACCAATAGCACAACCACAACATAATTCTGGAACAATGGAAATATTTCTCAGAGAATATATGGCCCATAATATGTTAAAACCTGAATATGTAACAAACATACCAGTACTTGCACAACATGCATATTTTGATAAAGAAATGAAGATAAAATTTAGAAAAATTCTAAAAAAAACTTTTTTTAGATTGGTTTCATACCAAGATGAAGATTTAGGATATTTAATGGAGCATTCAGATTATACAGATTCATACCCAGATACAATTTCCCTTGCTAATCAAGATACAAGAAATATATTTAGACATTTTGGAGTTAAAAATTTAGATATAGAAGATATAACTAACGCAATTACAGTTCAAAGTAAAAACCGCGTAGTAATACCTTCTCTATATGAATTATGTTTATTTACAGGGGAAGGAGACCTGTATAAAACGTATCTAGATCACATTAAATCAGAAAGAAAAGTGTTTTTGGATTGCGGGGATAATAACCGCGCATGTGATCCACAACAAAATCTAGACATACCAAGATTACGATCATTTGTCGAAGCAGGTAATCATGATATACAGAAAATGGTAGCAGATGTGTATAATTTTAAAAACGATATTAAAAGAAGAATTAATGGAAAATCCACAAAGCAGCAAATGGGAACGTTCCTGCACGATCGATTATTACAATACAGCCCACATCTAACAGTTTAGTAATTTCCATGATATGCATAAAATTGCATGCAAGCTTCTAAATGTTATCAAAAACCCATTATTTCTATACAAATACAAAAAACAAAATATAACCACTGCCGAGTAACAAATATATAGAAAGATTTATAAAGAAAAACACCTCCAATAGACAATATAACTCATAATACTATGACACAACCAAAAGTAGTAGAAGGATCAGACGTGGACTTTGAAGATAGCAACGCACAAGCAGATATATCTTCACAGCCTAATACACAGGGAACTCAAGCTGCAATAGGACCATCAGGATTGGATTCAATCCCAGATGAAGTAGCCGAATTTTTAGCAATAAATTTTTCGACACAGTATGGGATCCCAACAGTAAATGCAAGACATTTTGCATATACATATGTTCCTGAATTTTCAGATTCTCAATTACGTTTTGTGCAATTAGAAAGAATGCATCCAGAAGATGCAGTTGAAGCCATAAAACGTATAATGGGCCCAAATTATAAACATGTAAATATAGCAGATTTAGTTGATGATAGTAAAGAAGAAGTAGATTTTCCTCATTCATATTTTCCTGAATCTCCAAGAAAAATGCCTAGTTTTAGGGATAAATATACCGAATCCCCATTTGTTCATCTTTTACGGCTTCCAGCTCGAGCGCGAACACTTGTTGGGGGTGCTTTTTACGACAAAATAAAAGATGCGAAAAGAAAATTCACCATAATAAACGATGTAGAAACAATGTTTGCAGATACTCAAAACTTTGGCCTACAAA
The DNA here is from genome assembly GCA_964405725.1 of uncultured Methanosarcinales archaeon. Taxonomy (GTDB): domain Archaea; phylum Nanobdellota; class Nanobdellia; order Woesearchaeales; family GW2011-AR9; genus CAYOOY01. Next base: position 6,179 of record CAYOOY010000033.1, read on the forward strand.
TATCAACCAGAGACATCGTTGATTACGCAGTAAAAATTGGAATACAAGATATCACACCCTACATTAAACTAATGGGTGAAATGAGAAAAATATAGAGATATAGAAAAAAAAATAGATCAAAATTAAAATAAATAAAATAAGGAGACAAACATGACAACCACACTTGACAGAATTACACGAGCACTCTCACAACAGGGAGTTGCGCAAGATGAAGTAGCAGACAAAATACATACAGCAGGAATGCTTGCATTTGTAGAAGCAGCTTCAACTATCGTAAATAGAAGCGCAATGCCAACCCCGCTATATAGATTAGAATACGACGAAACCACACATACTGTAGATTTTACGAATGCAAATGGACGTGCGTATGTACCTAATCCAAACGCTCTTGATATGAATATGCTTGATACATTGGTTGCCTCCTTATTAAAAGAAAAAATGCCACTTATGTTTGAAGGTAAAACAGGTGTTGGTAAAACATATACAGTAGAACAATTCTTTAAAACAATCCTGCCAAAAAATAATTTTCGTGGATTACGTTTGAATAGAAATATGAGTAACGTTCTTCAACCATATACGCAAGGTAAAATTGATAATGGTCAAGTTAGAATCGAATTAAACGAAGAAGCATGTGACGAAGTTGCAGCTATTTTTATTGACGAAGCGAACAGAGGAGATACAAACATGATCTTAGCTCTGCAAGATGGTGTTGTACGACTTAGTTCAGGCGAAGCAAGAGATTTAGGAATTCCAATTCCGCAATATGTCAAACAAGCGGATGGTACAATGATTTGGGATACAAACCCTGAAGAGAAACGTGCTCCATTTGTTGTTCTTGCACAAAACCCACCAGCTACGAAGGATGCTAAATATTCAGCAACTAAACGTACTGATGCAGCTCAAAATAACAGAAACTTACAAATCGATATGCCAAACTCAGCTTCAAAGATTGGAGAATCCGTTCTCTTACTTGATGCAGAAAATGGACATCATCGAAGATTCTTAGATGAATATAGAAAAGAATTTGCGCGTCTTACAGGCATCGAGCAAGATACACTAGCAACAATTAATCAAGATTGGATTAATATGTACGCGTTTGTTACAGATCCAAAAAAGACAGCATGCCCAAGTATTCAATCAGCTGTTGAATTTACAGGAGCAATGCTTACAATGGTTTCACCAACGCTTGCTGAAGACTTTGAATATAACAAACAAACAGTAGAAGATTGGAATAAGGTTCTAAAAGGATACGGTGTACAATTCAAATTTGATGGAACGCTTGATGAAACAGCAACATCAATGGAAAAAATACGAACAATCGTAACTGGATTTGAAGAAGATATAATTACCCGTGATATTGGAAAAGTAAAAAAATTATCCGATGCAGTTTCATTAACAAGACGTATCAAAGGCTCATTAGCAACCAGTGATCCAGTAGCAACATACGATCAAACACCTAACTTTATTACTGTGCAAGATGCAGCAGCTGGTTTTGCAATCATGCTTGATGATAAAATGGAAAAAGATGGTCAAAAACCAGCAACAATCATTGATACGGTCATGAAAGAATATACTTCGGTTGTGCAAAACTTTGCAAACAAAATTGGGTATCAAGCTAAATTTAGTAGTCATGATCCTAACATGTCAGTGTATCAACTTGCTTTTAAACGTGCATGTATAAATATGTCAAAACAAAGTGGTTTAGGCGGCATGATTAGAAGCGCAGTTAGTGGTGGAACAAACTACCCACTTACAACTGGATTTCTACGTGACTTAGCAGCATCCGTAGCTGAACTTAGACGATTAGAAAAGGGTAATGAATATCGTAAACCAATTTTAGCGAGAATGGTAGCTGATATAACTACACTTGCAGGATTTGCTGACCAGTATAAAGATCAACTTGAATCGCAACTTGCACGCGCTTCAGATGATACTGAGAAACGAAATATCATAAAATCGTTTTACAAAGAACAGCGTGGTAAAACATCAACACCTGACATTTACCAACAGCGACTAACAAGAGTTCTTGGTGTCTAATTAAGACATTATCAACTCATACAACCTACAAATACACAATGAGTCTTGTAAAAATATGCCTCGATAGCGCTGAAGATACCTGGCGTGGAACAATTAAAACAGAATTTCCTCTGTTTCTAGATACTCCTGTTGTTAAAGCAGATCCAGATCCAAAAAATAAACGTCATTGGCAATTTTACACGACCCCATTAACAAACAGTCGTGGTGAGAAACAATGGACAACCCATATGCAGGTATTTAAACCTGCTGAAGTAGAAAAAGTTTTTCGTGACACAATTGTACCAATGTACGAGAGTGCATATGGAAGACCAGTAACAGATACTCAAGCACTTTTGTCTCGATTAGTTCACGACAATTTTGCCTATTTGTATTTTCATGAACAATTTCATCCAACCTTTTGCCCGGATAGTAAAAACGATCAAAAATTATTTGATAAAGCGCTTTACGATGGTATCAAAGCAGGATGTCCAGGAATATCTAAACCACAAGTGTTGCAAAAAGTAGGAAATGTTCGTAACGCGGGATGGGATCAAGTAATTGATGGCGCATTTTATCAATTAACAAATTATCGTAATTCGTTAGAAGATCGTCTCAAAGTAGTATTACCACAAGCAAATATAGCCTTACCACAATTTGGTCAATTAGCAGATGGTGTCGTACCTATTTTTGATATAATTGAATTTGAAAAAAATCCAAAAGCATTTGATAGTATGTTCTATCCACTTAGTCGAGCAATTTATGGACTTATGTTTACAAAGGAAGCCGCAATGCGTAAAAATGTATTTACATATTTTAAAGATAGAATTTGTAGGCAAATGAGACCACAAGAATTCCAGCAAGCAATTACATCTGCACTCAGAGGAGTAGTCTCAGAATTAGATAAAGATCAACGTGATTTTGCAAGGTTAGATAAAACGCAATTTGAACGTGATGTTCTAGATCTCTATCAACATTATGATGATCCAGCATACGATCATGTGCATGAACGTGTAGTTACAGCAATTAATGATTTATTTTTAGATAAACGAACAAGATATGATGCAATGCGTGGATTCGTAAAACCTCTTGCAAAATATATATCTTTACGTCAAGAAGAAAAACGACATGGAACACATATTAATAATCAACCAGGGCAAGGAGATCCACAACCCGGACAAGGTCAACCAGGCGAAGGACAAGGACAAGGACAGCCCCAACCAGGACAAGGACAAGATGGAAAACCAGGAGACCAACAAACAGCCGGTGATCAACCAGGTGGAAATACTGAGCAAGCATTACTAAATTTAGCAGATATGCTTGGTGAAGGAGAAGGAAACCAATTACTTTCACAAATGGCTAATGGTGGTCAAACAGGCGGCCCTGCACAAGCACAAAAAAAGCTAACAGCTCTTGCAAGCGATCAATTCTACAAACGGAATGTACCTGAAATTAACTTTCGTAGTCCTGATTTAGAAGCAGTTGAATTATCAATGGGGAAACGTTTAGTTCCAGAATATCAAACAACGATATATGTTGAAGCTGCGAATGTAGCAAATTTACCCCTAGATCAGATTCATCAATTCCAAGAAGAAACAGGAATTACACAACTTTTCCAACTCTCAGAATTTCAATTTCAATATGATATCTATGATTGGGTTGAAGTAGAAGAAACAGATTATACATACAAAAATACAGGACTTCAAGTACCTCGTAATGTTGTATTTCATGTAGATAGTTCAGGTAGTATGGGTAGCGCTATGTATGTAGGTACTGGCTCACAATATGATACATTAATGCATGTATGTTATGGAACGCTAAAAGCACTTCTAAAAGGATCAGAAGAAATGCAAGAACCCGTGAATGTTATTGCAGCTAATTTTAGTAATGGAACACTAGTCAGTGACGCAATTGATTTACGCCATATGTATGATACACCGAATAATTCTGCAAAACGAGTTTTGACAGGGTTTCAAGGTGGTGGAACCGAATATTCGCCTTCTGCAATGAGAAAAGTTCGAAGTATGCTTGAAGATGGACCAACAGTTCATATCTTTGCAACCGATGGTGGCATATTCAACGCAGATGCGGCATATAGTGTAATTGAACAAGAAATGAGACATCCTGATACCACATTACTTTACTTTGAAATAGGATGTGCAAGTAGTTTTGGACACCGAATAAATCAATTAGCACAACAAAGACCAAAAGTTCAATACTTTCCTAACACTACAATAAAACAAGTACAAGATAAATCATTAGAAATATTACTTGATTACGATTAGATATTAATTTTTTACTTTTTGTTTATACTTATTTTCTTTTTCTACTTCTTAACACCAACAACAACGATATATTGCCACAACAATCCTCGCTTACGTGTCACTTCAACTTCAAATCCTGCTTTTGAGAACATATCATGTAACTTTTCATTACTCTCAAGCCATTTAACATTCGGAATAATGTAAAAGAATTTATCAAAATCTAAAAAGACAATTTCGCCACCTTTATTGATATGATGAGATAATTTTTCAAGCATCACTGCAGGTTTTTGCATGTGTGAGAGCATCCCAACAGAAATGATCCCATCTACTTTTTGAGGAATATCTAAAATCACGTCATGTAAATGTGGATGATGAATTGATTTAACATGTTTCAAATGCTTAGTTCGTTTCTCAACAATTTTAGCTTTAGTAAGAGAAAAATCAACGGCATATATTTGTCCTTTATCACCTACTCGCTCCCCCAACTTACGAGTAAGGGTTCCAACTGAAGACCCATACTCTAATATTTTCTTCCCTTTCAAATCACCCATATCTTTTAGAAGCGTGTTACGAATACTAATAGGAAAAAATAGTTTATCAGTAAGCAACACAAGATATGCTAATTTATCATTAACACCACGAATAGATTCAGGATTATACAACATTTCAACAAGGAAATAAAATGGTAATCCAAACAAAATGAATGAACCAGCAATTTCAAGTAGAGATGTTGCAACTCCACCTTCAATAAAAATCCAGTTAGCAATTAATGCAACTATTCCTACACCAATTGCAATTGGTCCTAAAGTGCCAAACGGCGCTTTATACACTCGTTCTAAATGTTTTTCTTTACGACGTAAAATAGGTACCGTAAATAACACTAATGCAAGCATGACAAGACCAATAATCACATAAATCATGTAGATACTCCTGTACGAATCACTCCAATTCAATAAAAATATCAATAGACAAATTATGGTCACAATTCCTGTTTGAAAAAAGATAGCACGATGAGGTGATTTATGTACGGGATGTGATACAGCAAGTTGCTCAACAAATAATTTATCTTTAGACATTGCTTGAATTAATCTACTTCCTGTTATCGGCCACGCTGCAGCAGCACCAATGATAACAAGATACATACCAAAGACAACAATTTGTTGCCCAAATTCGCCCATCGTATTTAGTGCCTGCACAGCAAACGGTCGCGCATCCGTAACATAATCATGATAACTAACTGTTCCTAAGCTACTTAGTAAATATAGAAGCATGACGGCGCCAGAAACTAAAATTGCACCAATCATAATGTTTGGTAATTTTTTAGTATTTTCAACTTCATCAGCCATATAACTAATCGCTTCAAATCCAAAGAATGCTTCGCTAATGAGTAATAATGATAATCCTAAATATCCAAGTATAGAAATCCCCGAATGTCTAAAGAATGGATCTAAATATGTTAATTTGAATGGCACAGCAAACGATCCACTAAATAGAGAACCAAAATCAAGGAAGGATGGAAGAGTCATTAATACAACAACAATTGATGCAATTACTCCAAAAATAACTAACATAATTGCGCCTGCATCAATACCACGAAACGCCATAAAATTAAGAGCAATAATCCAAACACCTGCAAATATTAAACGAAGCACCATTTTATTTGCAATATTATTTGGAATGAAATATTCAGCTGCTGCAACAATATTGAGCGCCATTCCCATGTTACCTGCAACCCAAATTAACCAGCCACCCATAAATGAACCAAATCGTCCATACGCTCGCTTGCAAAATTCATATGTTCCACCCGACGTTGGATGAAGTGTAATTAATTCTGCCATGTACATCATGATGAGTGTTGCAATAATGAATAACGCAACCCATGCAATAATTGATGCTGCTCCTGATGAAATAACTCCTAAAGAAGGTAGATAAAATAGTGATGAGCCTAAAATTGAATTGATAAGAATGAATAAGACAACGAATTTTCCTAATTTGTGTTTTTTGTGAGGAATGACGTTTCCTTTTTCATCTAGTTTCTTTTTGGATGGATCTGTTGTCATCCACTGCCAAAACTGTTTAAATCCCATCGTACACCATGTATGAGGAATACAGATTGATATATAAAAGTAATTGTCTATAACACATCAAAATTGAGACTTTAAGTATACTGGCGCCCTGGCTTGCCGAGGCGGGTACTCAAAGAGTACGAATCCGCCGTGCCCCAGTATACTTGTATATTCAATTTTGGATATTGATTTATCATCATAACATTTATTAATAGAATGCCGTTTTGCTTATTCACTATACCTTGCGTGGGTAGTATAGTGGTTAGTATACGGCGTTGCCAACGCTGTGACCCGGGT
>CAYOOY010000034.1:0-4257 GCA_964405725.1 uncultured Methanosarcinales archaeon
CAATTCTTTATGCTTTTCTTGAAATTTGGCTCGTCTATCTGCTCGTTTTTGATCGAACTTTTTACGTACTTCATCTCTTTTTAGTTTTAAACGATCAACACGCTTTTCTTTCTTTAAGGTCTTTGCTTTTGCTTTGAAGGCTTTTCTATGTTCTTTTAATTTAGATTTTGCAGCTTTAGCAGTCTTTTTGCCAAATGCATTTCTCTCATCACTTTCCTTCTTAATTTTTGCACGAGCAGATTTTTTCATATCATCATCTACATCTTTTAATTGAGCACGTAATTTTTCTTTGATTTCTTTTTGTGTTAACTTTCCATCTTGGATTTCCTTAACTAAAGCTGGATTACCAAGTTGTAATCGCTCAAGGAATCTAATTACCTGTTTTGATCGTCTTTCCAATCTTAGTTCTTTTAATTCCGAATTCAAACCCTCAAGAGCAGATTTATCAACACCTTTCATCTTTTCTTTGAGTCCTGCACGATCTTCTTTAGGAATTGCTGCATGTGCTTCCTTTTGAAACTGTTTTACAATGGTTCTTGCTTCATGTTTAATTGCAACAAATTGTTCAACAACTTCTTCTTTTGTTTGGTCAGTTTCTTGGACTTGCTCTGCCATAGTATGCACTTCAGAAACTAGAGCTTCTAACTGATTTAGTAAATCAGTAAGTGTTGCTGTATCTTTACCCTTCTCTTCAGCTTGTGCAACTACTTTCTCACCGCGCAATACCTTTCTTGTTAATGATCGCTCTAATTGGAGAAGTCGAATCTCAGCACCAAGGCCTGATCTCATAGTATTAGCTTCTTCTTCAATCTTCGTTTCTTCGGGTTCTGGAACTTCTTCTACTTCATCAGTTTCAGTAGAAGTATCATCAGCAGAATCATCTGTTTCTGGTGCATCTGTGGTTGCGTCATCAGTTGCATCACCTGTTGTCTCTTCTGCTGCCATTGACATTGAAAGCATCAAAAGAAAACATAATAATATAGTTAGAATTTTTTTCATTATATCACCTACAACAAGAAAAGTATATTTTACTTTTATAGTTTTTGGTTTACTGATCGGTCCTGAATCGCAAATAAGATCAAATTATCGCCACAAAATATATAAACAGATTTGGTTCACTCATGCATAAATAGTGTATTGGGGGTAACTATAAATGGTATCAGTAAGTGTAATAGCAATCTTTGTAAGTTTAATAGCGTTAGTATACGCAGGTTATTTGTCTTTAAGAATTCTTAAAATAAAACCAGGTTCAGATAAAATGATCGATATTGCAAATGCAATTCGTGAAGGTGCAATGGCGTACATGAAACGTCAATATACAACAATCGCATATTTTGCGGTAGGTATCGCAATCATTTTGTATCTACTCTTTGATCTACCAAATGGTGGATTTGCAGTTTCGGGTGGATTTTTATTTGGTGCAATCTTATCCGCAATTTCTGGATATATTGGAATGAGTATTTCAGTGCGAGCAAACGTACGAACTGCTGAAACAGCAAAACATGGTGTGAAAAAAGCACTTGACGTTGCATTCAAAGGTGGTTCAGTCACTGGAATGGCAGTAGTTGGTTTAGCTCTTCTTGCTGTGAGTACATTTTATACAATCTACAAAGATCCCACAATGCTTATTGGGTTAGGATTTGGAGCATCATTAATTTCTCTTTTCGCGCGAGTTGGCGGTGGAATATATACAAAGGCAGCAGATGTTGGTGCTGATTTAGTTGGTAAAGTTGAAGCAGGTATCCCTGAAGATGATCCACGTAACCCAGCAACAATTGCTGATAATGTAGGTGATAACGTAGGAGATTGCGCGGGAATGGGTGCTGATTTGTATGAAACATATGTTGTAACTCTTCTTGCAGCAATGCTACTTGCATTAATGCCTTCAGTAAAATCTGCTTATAACATGCCTGTTGAATATCCCTTAATGCTTGGAATAGTTGCAATCATTGGATCAATTGTTGGAACATGGTTTGTAAAACTAGGAAAATCAAAAAATATCATGGGCGCATTGTATAAAGGATTAGTCGCATCTGGATTAATTTCAGCTGCAGGATTTTATGCTGTAACATATTATACACAAAACCCACTTAATCTATTCTTAGTAACAGTTGTTGGTTTGGTAATAACACTACTAATTAACATTATTACAGAGTATTATACAAGTACTAAATATAAGCCAGTTAAAGCCGTTGCTGAAGCGTCAGTAACTGGAGCTGGAACTAATATAATCTCAGGATTAGGATATGGTATGCAATCAACCATTTTACCTGTATTGGTAATTTGTGCAGGTATTGCTGTTTCATATTCTCTTGCTGGTGTCTATGGAATTGCTATTGCTGCAGTTTCAATGTTATCGTTAACTGGTGTAATTATCGCACTAGATAGTTACGGGCCAATTACAGATAATGCTGGCGGAATTGCTGAGATGTCACAATTAGATGATAAAGTACGTAAAACTACTGACGCACTTGATGCCGTTGGTAATACAACAAAAGCCGTCACAAAAGGATACGCGATTGGTTCAGCAGCACTTGGATCATTAGCACTTTTTGTAGCGTTCATGCAAGAAATAGGTCATGTTGTTACAGAAAAACTTGTCTTTATGTTAACGGATCCGGCAGTTATCATTGGATTATTTATCGGAGCTTTGTTACCCTTTGCGTTTAGTGCAGTTTTAATGGGCGCGGTTGGTCGATCAGCACACAAGATTGTTGTTGAAGTTCGAAGACAATTCAGAGAAATAAAAGGTATCATGGATGGTTCTACAAAACCAGAATACGGCAGATGTGTTGACATCGTAACGAAAGCAGCTTTAAGAAATATGATTATCCCTGCAATAATTGCGGTAGCAGCACCATTGGCTGTAGGATTATTACTTGGTCTAAAAGCGCTTGGTGGATTGTTAATTGGCGTAATATTGTCTGGTTTACTACTTGCGTTATTCATGTCAAATGCAGGAGCTACATGGGATAATGCTAAGAAGTATATTGAAGATGGTCATCACGGTGGAAAGGGTAAAAGTGCTCACCATGCAGCGATCGTTGGAGATACCGTTGGAGATCCATTTAAAGATACAGCAGGACCAGCATTAAATGCACTAATTAAAGTAATCAATACGCTTGCAATCGTCTTTGCACCATTGTTCGTTGCGTATGGAATTGCTTTGGTTTAATTTTTTTATTTTTATTTTTCTTTATTAATTGACATATTCTTGTGATACGTAGAAACTTCCCTTAAGCCCGATGTTAGTTTCAATTTTAGAACTCTAAAATTTCCCTCCTGAACATTACACTTAGATCAACCTCCTTAAATCCCTATAGAAAGATTTATTAAAAAACAGCCTTTTCTAAACTATATGATGCCGACAACCTATTAAGAAAATTCGTTTTCCTTAGTCCTCATCATTTTCTTCTTCTTCGTTGGATGACCTACCAGATCTAATGCGGTAAAATTTGGAAAACATTATGTCATAATCGGGCATATTGACTTGACTAACGTAATAAAACTATAAAAAGGTTACGTAACATGAAAAAAACGATAGATTTTCGCTATAATTTGCGAATGTACTTTAGTTTCCTCAAGAAATATAGATGGCTCTTTGGATTGATCCTCTTTTTGATTCTACTCGTAGAATCAAGTCGAGTAATTGAAAAGTTTTTGTTCAAAGCGTTCATTGATCACAGCACAGATTTCGCTGCACATGTAATCGATAAACCAACTTTAATTTCAGCAATAATGCAAGTTGTAACTATCTTTGTCATAGTTGTTGTATTGAAATCGATTGTAAAGTGGACATGGCACCATCTATTAAACTTGTTAGAAACAGACATGATTGCACGAGTAAAACAAAAGTTGTTCAATCACATAGTTGGACTTTCGTACAATTTCCACACAACAAACAAAACTGGTTCATTAATTTCACGATTACTTCGTGGAGGACATGCAGTTGAAAAGATGACTGACATTTTGGTCTTTAACGTAGCTCCACTTATCTTTCAATTAGCACTAGTTACAGGATCATTGTGGTACTTTGAATGGAAAGCAGCAGTTTCGATTTTGGTCACGATTGTTACATACATCATTTACAGCTTTGGAATTCAACAATGGCAACGTGAAGCAAACATTGCAGCTAACGATGCCGAAGATGATGAAAAAGCACACGTAAGTGATATGTTAATGAACGTAGATAGCATCAAGTACTTTGGAAAAGAAAAATCTGTAAATAGACGCTTTGCTAAAATTTGTAGATTTACT
>CAYOOY010000034.1:4267-12812 GCA_964405725.1 uncultured Methanosarcinales archaeon
TCAGATGCGTTTAGACGACATTGGAACTTTTTCAGATGGCTAGATCCAGCACAATCAATCATACTTGCTATTGGTACATTCCTACTCTTGTACTTCCCATTCATAGCGTTCCTAGATGGCAAGATTACAGTAGGTACACTTACCTTTGCATATGTAATCTTTACTAATCTTTGGGGTCCACTATTCGGATTTGTACATGGAATGCGTGAATTTTACCGGGTAATGGCAGACTTCGAGAGCTTGTTTCAATACACTAAAGTACACAACGAAGTAAAAGATAAAGAGAATGCAAAAAATCTACGTGTACGAAAAGGATCAGTTGAATTCAAGAATGTAACATTTGCATACCACAAACAGAATCTCTTTGAAGATTTCAATTTGAAGATCAAGCCAAATACGAAAGTTGCTTTAGTTGGCCATAGCGGATGCGGTAAAACAAGTTTGATTAGATTACTGTATCGCTTGTTTGATCTTCATGATGGACAAATCCTCATTGATGATAAGGACATTGCAAGCATTACAAAGGAAAGTTTACGCTCACAGCTGAGTATTGTACCACAAGAATGTATCTTATTTGATGATACTGTGTACAACAACGTTGCATTTTCACGACCTGGCGCTTCTCGCAAAGAAGTGTTAGCAGCAATGAAATTTGCACAGCTCGATAAAGTAATGGCACATTTCCCACGCAAAGATAAAACAATTGTTGGAGAACGTGGCGTTAAGTTATCAGGCGGTGAAAAGCAGCGGGTATCAATTGCACGAGCATTGCTTGCAAATAAAAAGATCCTTGTACTTGATGAAGCTACATCAGCTCTTGATAGTAAAACCGAACATGAGATTCAACAAGACTTAGAGAACTTGATGAAGGGGAGAACATCCATCATCATCGCGCATAGATTATCAACAATCATGAAAGCAGATAAAATCGTTGTCATGGAATCAGGTAAAATTGTGCAAATGGGATCTCACAAAGAGTTGATCAAGCAAAAGGGCAATTACAAGAATCTGTGGAACTTACAGAAAGGCGGGTATTTAACCTAATTTTTTTTTATTTTTTATTTTATTCTCATACCACTATATTTATCTTTTACTTTACCAAATAATTTAACATATTGAGCATCAAACCCAGGAATACTCGATATTTGCTCTAATTTTTTATTGACTTGTTCCATATTTTCAACCATTTTTTCAAGTTCATGTATTTCTGCAATTTCATCTATTTCTGAGATTATATGCTTAACTGCTCCTAGACCAGCTAGTGCCTCAGGACCTGCACATAATGTAGCAGCAGCTTGAATTGCAAGAATTACAATTCCAAGGCCTTCAATTTTTTCTGACACTTCAGAAAAAAAATGAACTACCTCTTCTCCAATAAATTTTATATTTGAGATGCTTGTATGTTTATTTTCAAACTCTTCTACTTTGGCTTCAATTTCTGCCATTAAATGAAGAGCACCCTTTTCTACATGATGAATAGCTTTAATAAATGGGTGTCGCAGCTCTTTAAGTTTTCCATCAAGGGCTTTCTCTCTAATTTCATTTTCATTAAGAATACTAAGATCTCGTAAAGGTATACCATTAGCTATCGCATGTTCAATCGCTTTCTCTTCAGCCAATAAATCAACAATTCTTGTTTCTCCTATTTTTTGAAGCTGTGAATAATATGAAAACAATTTATCAACACCAGGTACAATTTTATCACTATCTATTTCTGCAGCTGTTTCCTTAAAATTTGTAATTTCATCCCAAATAATTGATATTAATACTTGCGTATAATGACGTTCAGCTGCTATAACCTTAAGATATTTCTCCTTAAAAATTACTTCCAATTTTTTGTAATCAAAATCTGAAACATCTTTTTTAATTTCTTGGATAAGTTTGGATTTTTCCTTTTCAAATGTTCGAATTTTATTAAGACAAAAGTCAGTTTTTTCCTTGATAACTCGTAAATCTTCTTTCATCTGAAGAAGCTTATCATCGAACTTTTTTCTTTTTAGACTTTCTGGAAGTGCCATGCATCGCTAAATAATTGGAAGTTTATATATTTTTGTTTACAGAAGAAATTATATCTGAAAAACTTCACAAAACAACATTTATATACATCAACAAATTACCATATATCATGGATTTCATTGAATGGGTTGTTGTTGTAATGCTATCATTAGCGATAATTAAAAATCTTACGGCGCTCTTGGCGCCACGAATTCTACGAAATTTTGCAAAAAGTATGATCTCTTCGATTGGAAAAGGAAGAAAAGGATGGGTTGTATTTTATGTTATCTTTGCAGGATTTTTCATCTACTTATCATTTATTGCAAACATGAGTATCTCACAATGGTTCATTGCAGCATATACGGGAATTATATTGTTCTTCCTAATGCTACTTACATCAAATAAGAGTTTTAGAAAAACCATGAAATCATTTCTTGCAATGTCTAATAGAACATATCGTATTATCGGATTTGTAGTTGTTGTGTTAAGTTCAATTGCAATTTATTATATTTTCAATTAAGAATTTCTCACTATTGCAAAAAGAGGACTTAATATTGCATACTCTTTTTTTGGAAGGCGAATATATATTTCTTCTCGAATTAATACATCGATAGCTGATTGATTTCGCACTAAAACTGCACGATCAGGAATATCAATTGCGTTATCACTTGCAATAATAATTGCACTCGGACTTTTATGAGTCACACTATCTACTCTATTATGCCAGACATATTCTACTCTAGATATCTGAGCGTAATCAGTAATAGAAATTCGACAATGTTTATGACCATCTGAATTGTATTTAAAATCCAATGAAGATACTAAAAATCTAGCAACACCATGACGTCTATACCGATCAAGTTCCTTTTCAATTAAATCCATAAGATATGGAATTAATCAGCGTATATAACCATTATGGCGTATTCTCTGAATACTTTTCGCTCTCACATTATATGAAAACTTACAGCACCAGCCATAGCAGAGTATGAACCAATTATCATCATCTTAGTTAGAGCTTCAGCTGATCCCGGAATACCACCAAAAAGCCACAGTGCAAAGAATTCAACTACAAGTGCAATAGAATATAACATAACGAGTTTTTTCCACACAATTGCGGAACCTTCTTTTTGAATATAGTCATGCTCACTTTTGTAAATTAGCAAAATAGATACAATAAGTATGAAGAGTAATATACCAATAACATTCCACCAAGGTAGTGTATCAGCCAATGATCGCAAACCAAGTAAACTTTTTCCAAGACCAACTCCTAAAAATGCACCGGCAGTTCCTCGAATTAATTCAAGTAAATGTTTTCGTTTGAATGTAAATTTGCCAATTTGAAATAATGCTCTCTCAATACGTGCTTCTTCTTTGCGAATTTGCTCTTCCTTCTTTTCTATCTTACGCTCTTCAGCTACAACTTTTTTCTCAACCTTTTCAACACCCTTTAATTCCTTTTCAATTCTATTTACTTTTCTAAGAATAAGTGCTAGTGTATCTTTCGTACTCCTCTTTTTCATGGTAGAAGAAATTGTTTTATGTTTATTAAACTTACTAAATCAATCAAACCAAAAGGTTAATATACAACCAAATAAGTTCTATACAACATGTTTAAGAAAATTGGTTTTGTTGTTCTTGTGATTATCGCTATTCTTGTCATAACAAACTTACCTGAATCTGATCAGCAACAACTTGTTGATCAAGTTAGTGATAAGGTGAGCGAACAAATAAAATCCTCAGAAAAAGAATTACCAGCACCAATTGTATATCCAGCAACGCCAGAAAAGGTTGCAGTGAAATATATCGACATGCTCTTAGAAAACGAACCAGGATGGGATATTTTTGTTCATGATTCATTGATTATATTAGACGGTGATGAAGGCGCAATTACAAAAACACAATTTGTCAATGAAATTACCAGTGAAATGCAATCACTTGAAAAACTCAATGCACAAGAGATTCTAGATTTCACCGCAATATTTGAGTTAGATCTCAACGATAAAGATAACGTGGGTTTTGCAAATATGCTCAAAGCACGTGGGTTTAACCCTGATTTAGCAAAGTCATATGGGTTTAAACCAATTAAAGATGGGTATGAAGGAGTAATTTTGATTCTCTATCCCTTTGAAGGACAGTGGAAAGTTATCGCACAGAACAGATAGATATTGTTTTCTAATGAATTCTCTGATTTTTTACCTAAAATTCTCGTGTTTTTCAATATATTAGGTCCAAGGAAATATATATCCAGGTAGCTATTATTATGATAAGGTGATTTAGATGAATAATATAAACTCAAAATTAACAAAAATATACACAGGCCTTGCAACTCTTGGAGTAGGTTACTCTCTTATGTATGGAATTGCATCTATTTCACAACAATGTGATCCAATGATTCGTGATGATTGTGTTGCTGAAGGATGGACCCTTTTAATAACAGGACTAGCAGTTGGATATTCTGTAGCAAAAATAACAGCCCCTATCTTTAGTAATGCTGTTGAAGAACTAGAAAAATTAGTTCTAACGGATAATTAAACAAACACATGAAAGAACAGATAAATATTTAAACAACTTATTTCTCATATTTCTTTCATGAATCCAGCATCTAAATATATGAAGATTCGTACTAGTATTATAGAAGGTAAAGGTGCATACGCAAAGTTCAATATTCCTAAAGGAACACGTATTGCAAGATACACTGGACGAATCATTACTAAAGCACAAGCAGAAAAATTGGGCGATCATACATACACCTTCCAACTTGATGAAAAACATGATATAGACGGCTCTGTTGGCTATAACATGGCACGTTACATCAACCATAGTTGTGATCCCAACTGTGAAAGTGAAAATGATAAAGGTGAAATCTGGATTTGTGCGATACGAGATGTAAAAAAGGGAGAAGAAATATCGTATGATTACGGATACTCGGATGAAAATTTTGAGGAATCACCATGCTACTGTGGCGCGAGTAATTGTGTTGGATTTATGGTAAAAGAAGAATTAAGAGAAAATCTTAAATAACAATAATGTGTTTTTTCTATCAAGCTCAATAAATGGTTATAGCTTAGCTCCTTGTGAGCACATTGTCTCGACGTGACGCAACTAAGGTTGCACAACCCGCGGTGAGGATAGCAATATTACAAGCAACGCTGTTTATTGAGCCCATTTATCTAATTTAGTTGGTGATTTTGTACGTGGTTTCTTTCCATCTGATAGTATTAATGGTTCAGATAAATTCTTTCCACGAGAATTTTCAAGAGATCTTCTTGCAAACAAATATGCAGATAATAATTTTACCAACTCTGGGCGTGTTAATTTGCCAGAACAATCTAAACTATAATCAACATTAGGGCCGTTTACTTCGCTGGTAAATCGTAATTCACCACGCCGTGCATGTCTAAATAGTTTTTCTGTGAATAATGCATTGTTCTTTGCATCCCAATCCATACGAATAAAAATAGTTAACCCCATAATATGCTCAAAGTCGTTATTTTTTAAAATAGTTTTGCTTCAAATCTACAAAAATAGGAACAATTGGTAATGTTTCACTATCTTTAACACTCACAACAAATCCAGGCAAACACGCATATCCATCTTTATATTCAAGAGGCAAGGTTACTTTACGAAACTTGCAGGACGCATGATATAATTTTAAATCATGTAATTTGCCAGTTGCTGGATTTATGTAGAGTATTTCATCTTCCGATGAAGGATAATCAACCCAAAGATCTTCATGAACACTTTGATTTGATATTTGTCGATTATATATTGTAGCTACCATATCAGCGGTATTAGACCCCCAATTTTTTATATAACGATACACTAATGGTCTTTGTTGAATACCTTTTCCTCTATGGCCAATCCATCCAACATGTATATCCATGGTTTCTGGACGAATATGAGATAAATCAGATGGAGCTGATAAGACATATGTTAAACTCTCACTTCTCATTGAAGTTCCAGTTTTACCACCAGTAACAATGCTCACTTTATCTTCATTTTCACCTAATGTAATACTTCCAATTGGTCTAACTACATCTTTATCAATGTTAAACGCACCAAGTTGCTTTGCGGTTCCATATTGATTAGTTCCTTGCAATATTTGCATAACTCTATTACTAACACTTGCAGTAATTGGTTCAATTTCAGTGCATACTGGTTCATGTTTGTAAATTACTTTTCCAGCTAATTTTACTTCATCAATTAAATGAGGCTCACAATACCTTCCTGATAATACAGCTTTATATGCAGCTGCAAGTTCAAGAGGAGAAATAGTTCCGGCACCTAAAATTACGGAAGGTGCATCTTCCCATTTTTTTGAAGATCCAATACCAATTGTTTGAAGAAATTGCTTAAATGCTCGTGCATTAAGGGTTGCTTGAAAATCAGGATGATCATATAAAGATGGTTCTTTGATTTTTTTCATTTGCGCAGAAATTTCATCAAGTGCGTATCCAGGAATGTTCCCATCAATATAAAGACGTTGATGATTAGTGTTCTTATGTAAAATAGCAGTTAGCTTTGATGAATCTAATATTGAATCTAATGATTTTGTTGTATCAAAGACAACCCCGTGTTCAATTTTGTGAGTTGAATATGCAGGAATAAAACCATCAGTAGTTGCTATTAAACCAAAATGTCCTTGTGGCATTTGACGTTTTTCAATTAATGTAAGATCATCTTGTAATCGTTTAATTTGATTATTAAGTCGCAGAAAATCTTCAAATGTCATTGAATCTATTTGATCAGGTCGTGCATCTATTTGCTTAGCATAATTAAATCTAGCTTCTTCATCAGTCATAAGACCCTCACCATTAATAACGACAGGTGCAGTCACATAATTGTGAGCAATTGATTTAATTGAAGAAACTGTATATCCTTCAATAGTAATGTCATCTTTAGTAAAAGAAGTGTGAGGAACGCGATCTCCAGATATACGTAGTGGTATTTTTGCAGCTTGAACTTGGTATAAATGAGAATGAGCAAATTCAATTCCATTTTCCTTTCGTTGTGAAGAATATGAAGGTAAAAATTGACCATTATCAACAGTAAGATAGAAATGTCCTTGAGGATTCTTTGTTTGTAAATCTAATTTTGCTGAGCGTAAAGATGATGACATATCAACATAATTTAAAGATTGATATGTAACTAATTCATTAAGAACTTCTTTTTTATGTTTACGCCATGCTCTTTTTTTGAGTCGTTGTAAAACACGATAAGCATCTTTACTCCAAAATTCAGATAATACACGAACTGATTCTACAACATCAGATGGTGTTCCACGAGATTTAAGACTTCGAGCAGCATTAGTTATAGCATTCTTATATTTAATTCGGCGTACAACTTGAGGTGTCAATCTAAATCCAAATTCATCAAGCATTCTTTTTTGATACGTTGCAGGGTCTTCATCATCTTGTTGTCCCATGCCAACTTGCAACGCAACAGTATGATATTGAGTAGAATCGAGTTTATCATGAAGTTTGAAAAATAATTCAGCAGTTGCTACATTCGAACTATGAACTCCTGCTGACCAAAGGGTAGTATTTAGATTTCCGTCATGATGTGAATTAATTGGAGTCCATGTATTGCGTCCAATCTGATATGTTCTTTCAATATCATTTACAATATCATCTAATTGCCAACCTTGTGAAAATGCATATGCAAAAAGAAGTGGTTTTAATGTTGATCCAGGAAAATGACCTCTATATACATGATTTAAATCACGATTAGTGTTACTGCCAATCATTGAATGAATTGCACCATTATCCCCCAGGCGAACATACGCGCCTTCAATATTTGTTGGTTGCTCAATATCGACAATAAATTTATTGAATTTTGTATCTCGAATACTTGTACGAAGCATATCTCCTGTTTTTAATGAAGATAAGAATTTTTTTATATCCCTTGAACGAAGACGTCTATTACTTCTTCCTTTTTGATGATTTTTATATAATTGTGCAGCACGTACAAT
The DNA here is from genome assembly GCA_964405725.1 of uncultured Methanosarcinales archaeon. Taxonomy (GTDB): domain Archaea; phylum Nanobdellota; class Nanobdellia; order Woesearchaeales; family GW2011-AR9; genus CAYOOY01. Next base: position 12,234 of record CAYOOY010000034.1, read on the forward strand.
TCCTTCATAGGGAATTATTCCACCCATAATTCTTCCATTTTTGAATTCAACTTCAATTCTACTACGTTTTCCTTTATTTACAACTCTACGTATACGTGCATTATAGAAATGAAGAGGTTCATAATGTGATACATGACTTAATTTACCTTTTGCAGGAATTGGCCCATCAAGTTCCATTGATAATTCACTTAATTTTTGTCTCACTGCATACCATGCATATTCTTGCTGATCAGCATCAATGGTTGTTGTAATAGTAATCCCTTCTCTTAGCAACGTATCTTCTAAGTTATATTGTTTTAATTCAGAAACAACTGCGTCAGTTAATGAATCACGTGCTTTAATTACGCGAGCTGGTTTGAATGGGATTCCTTTTTTCTTTAATGATACAAGAGCTTTTTTATGTTCACTATCAGTAATATGCCCATCATCTTTCATCCTTCCAAGAACATAATTAACTCGCCAATTTGCCCATTTAAGTGATCGTTCATATCTTTTTCCAGTTTTACGAATAGGATTATACCTGCTTGGTGATTGCACTAATCCTGCTATAAATGCAGACTCAATTAAATTTAGATCTTT
>CAYOOY010000035.1:0-8165 GCA_964405725.1 uncultured Methanosarcinales archaeon
TGTCGTCTTGGCACGTTTTACTCGTGACGCTCTTGGTTTTGCTGTTACTTTTGCATTTTTCTCTCTTTTCATTGGATTATACCTCTTAGTAGTAGATCGTAGTTTAGAAATTAATCGCCTCATTTTTTACCACATCTCTCTCATTTTTTATCTGAATATTGACCCTCTTTAAACTAGCCAAACGATACTGAATGTCATTATAAATATTCATGAAATATATAAATGCTTCGTATGGTGTCTCGTAGGGATTAAAATACTTATGAACATCGCCATCATTAAACCATTTGGTGCACATATAATAAAAATGATCAGAAGTTTGTAACTTTCGCCAATCATGAAGTAAGGATTCATCACCTGATTCCACTATTTCTTGTTCTAATTCATATAATTTTAACACAGAAGAATCTTGCATATTATTTCCAAGCCATGCACTTAGATCTCGTTCTACATCTGCCCAGGAAATTGGATGATGAATATCAAGTATATCTCGTTTATGAAATGTTGCTATTTCACTTGGAAATTTGAAATTATTATCAGGATGCTGTAAAAGAGCTGCAGGTAAATGGCGCATGAATTCAAATATACCAGTTGATTCCCATTGATGCTCACCAAATGTTTCATAATCCATAAAGAGGTTTACTGTCTCACCATTACCATTAATGGCATTGATCCAATTTTGATATTTATCAACAGTTAAAGGATGTTCTTTCCATTCTTTATTTGAGAAACGAAATGCAATATCATCCGAGAGGGTATAATTCTTGAGAAGTAAACTAATATTTGTATTAATTGCCTGATAGACAAAATTAGGTGATCTCCACCCAAGAATTGGATCCCATCCTTCAAGTAAGACTGCTTTATACCCCATAGATTCAACTTTTTTTGCTAAAGCATTATTATAAATTAATTCGGTATTTCGAAACACAGTGGGTGTAACATTAAATAACTGCTTAATTTTACGAGCATGTTTAGCTACTTGCTTCTCGAATTCACGCTCAGAGAAAAGAAAGGACAATGAGTGATAATATGTCTCTGCAAGTATTTCTACTTGACCCGTTTTGACTAATTCTTGAAAACTTGCAAGAACTTGCGGGAAATATAATTCGCATTGCTCTAAAAATACACCTGATAGGCTAAAACTTATTTTAAATTCTGGATGCTTCTTAAGAAGTTCAAGCATTAACGCATTAGTTGGTAAATAACATTTATGAGCAACTTTTTCCATAATTGCGCGATTTTTAGTATCGTCAAAATAACTTTTCTTAGATCCCACATCAAATACAGAATATGATTGCAATCTAAATGGCTGATGTACTTGAAAATAAAAGCATATGCTAACCATGAGTTTGTATCACCTTTTGCAGCATTGATGAATAAATTGAATTACATTTTTGTGCGGGTGCATCCCAACTTAGATTAAGTACTTCACGCTTTCCATTTGAAGCCATTTCAGAGTGTAGTTCTTTGTAACTAAGTACAGAGATCATTTTAGATGCCATTTCATTGATATCCCAGAAATCAACTTTTAAACAATGATTTACAACTTCTGAAACACCAGATTGTCGTGAAATAATTACAGGTACATCATTTCGCATTGCTTCAAGTGGGGTAATACCAAATGGTTCTGAGATAGAGGGCATGACATATAAATCAGCAGTTTTATACGCCTTATCAACTGCTTCACCTCTGAGAAATCCAGTAAACAATATTTTGTGGCCAAGACCCCATGAAGCAACTTTTTCAACTAGCATTGATTCCATATCCCCACTTCCCGTCATAACAAATGTGGTATCAACTCCATGATGTAACATTTTTTTAGCGGCCTCAATAAAATAATCAGGTCCCTTTTGCATAGTTAGTCGTCCTAAAAATAATACAGTTGAATTTTGTTTTTTTGCTGGTTCAATGTGATATGTATCAGTAAATTCAACACCATTATGAACAACGCTCACTTTGGCAGGATCAATCCCATAATGAGTAATTATTTTTTGTTTAGTGAATTCACTAACAGCTATAATTCGATCAGCAACATGCATTCCTTCTCGTTCTATGTCATATACATCTTGATTAACGCCATTACCGCCAGTTCTATCAAACTCGGTTGCATGTACATGAACTACAAGAGGTTTTCCACTAATGTTTTTAGCATGAATTCCTGCTTTGTATGTTAACCAATCATGTGCATGGATAATATCAAAATTTTCATCTTCAACAATATCTTTAATAGAATCTGCGTACCGTAGAACTTCTGAAATTAAGTTATCTCCATATAATTTATTGAATTTTGGTTTCCACACATCTTTATAATAGGTTTCAGCAGTATGATACGCTCTCATTCCTGAAGAGATTGTAATTACTTTATACATGGGAGAGACAATTTTACATTTTGGAATCATTGATTCTTGAGGTCTTGGAAGAACAAACGTCACATGCGTATCTTGTTTGGTTAAACTTTTTACGAGACCTTCACACGCAGTTCCAAGTCCTCCTTGGTTTAGTGGAGGAAATTCCCAACCAAACATAAGAACTTTCATGATTTTGGCCCCTGTGGAGGATTACACATTTTACATACTCCTAAGTGATCTAGTTTTTCAAGATATTTATTTATGGCGATAACAAATCCTGCATGACTCCATGTTAATGGCGCAACAGATATTGGTTCAGAAGTATGAGGATGAAGTTGCTCGGCTAAAATTCCTGTTTCTAACTGATGTGATGCAACCCAATTAAAAATTTCAATTGCGGGTTCTAGCATTTTTTTATTGTAGGCTTTATCTATATAATATTCAGCAAGCCATAATGTAGTTACAAACCATGCATTTCCTGGAGTTCCTTCTTTATCAATACGATAATAGTAATCATCTGTATAACGAGCATATCCACCTGAAGCAGTATTGCATTTTAACATTTCAAGACAGGCTTGTATAGAATTTTCTACACGCTCATCGTCACTTGCAAGAACGCCAAATTGAAAAACCCCATACACGCTACTAAAATCAAGAGTTGTATCTTTTTTTAGTTCTTCACCATCATAATACACCATCTTGATAAAATAGCCCAATTCGTCATCGAATAAATATTTCAGCGTTGCTTTCTTTAGAGATTCTGCTGCTTTGTGATATTGCTTTTGTTTTGCTTTAGTTCCAAATACCCCTTCAAAATTTGCAGCGGCTTCAAATCCTGCGTATACAGTTGCACATGTAAATGTATGAATTCCTAATTTTTCTTCCCATAAATCATACGTCTCTTTTGGAAGTCCTGTTTTTTCATCAATAAATGATCTCATAAATTCTGCTGCAGGACGTATGAATGTATCTAAGTAGGGCTTAACTGCATCTTTGTTTCCATGCTGTACATAGTGTTTCCATAATGCATCAAGAACTAATGCAGTTTCATCCTCCTGAATAGGTAATTGAATATGTCCGTGTTTTAACCACGAATGCCAACTGCTACCCAAAGATCCATCAGGACGATATTTGTGCATTAAATATCCCTCTTTTGCCATGGCCCCTACACAGAATTTGAAAAAATGTTGCGTGATTTCTGTATATCCTGCTCTATCAAGAGATCGTGCAATTAACGCGCCATCTCGTGGCCACATGTAACTATATGTATCTTTGCGCAGATGTAACATTTCTGAATCTGAAGACGCAATAATTGCGCCTCGTTTATCCACTTGCGTTGTTATTACAAGTAAAGATCGTTTAAATAAATCTACAACTTCATTTGAAAGACCCATAAATTCGAATTTGGATCTATTTACCCATGTACGCCAATATGTATCTGTTGCTTTGAGTAATTTTTTTGGACCTTGTTTAATAATTAGTTTATTTAATTCCTCAACTGTGTGAAAGCAATCTCCTACAGCTATCCAAAAGAATAATTCCTTGCTTTTGTTTGAAGGAACAATAGTATGAAGTGCAACAGTTGAATCTACCGAACCATGTTCAACGGGGTTATTACTAAGAACTCCATCCTCAGCATCTTTATATGTTCCTTCTAATCCGTATTCTCCAACTAAGCCGGTTGCGTATTGAACAAGACCTTCTTTTCCACTTGCACCATTCATTAGGAAATATCGTTTTCCTTTGTAGTGAATAACTGATTTTAAAAGGGGATGATAATATACCGTATCACCAATACTTCCCTCAGAGATTTCAAATTGTTGATGAAAAAAGACGCGCACTTCTTTTTGCTCTGTAGTGAGATTTTTTACTGTAAGATTACGCAAGAATATGTTCTGTTCTTTAATAACTGCATCATTAAATGTGATTTCAATGCCTAATCTCTGATTGGTCACTACAAGATTTGTTACGAGAGTCTCCTTTTTGTAGGTACCTTTCTTAGACCATTCATCAGAATCAATCCATGTGAACATCCCATTTACCCAGATACCTATACGATGAATTTTACCATTAACATGGTTTTCTTGACCCACATAGGGATAATAGAAATCTCGTATTCTTCCACATCTATCTAATCCAACTAGAATGTTTCCATTACCAAGTACAAAATGTCTCGTCATCTACCTACCACTTTACTAATATCTTACGTTTGTGAATACCTACCCACACGTTGTACAAATGCCTTTTCCTTTAATAATCTTAGGTTTTGCTTTTGTCTTCTTAGCAGGTTTTTTCACCACTTTTTTTTTTGCTACTTTTTTCTTTGCCATAAAGTATGCCTCATTAGTTAATTATTATGTACGACGTACTATTTTTTCTCCTTTTTCTTAACTAACTTTAAAATTTCTTCTGGCGCATAGCCAACAATAATTTGTCCATCAATATCTAATACTGGAACGCCTGTTTGTCCTGATTTTTCCATCATTTCTGCTTGAATATCAGGTACTGTTGCATCTTTCTCAGTATATGCTATGTTATTCTTCTTAAGAAATTCTTTTGTTTTTTTACACCAAGGACATACCGATGTTGTATATATTGTTAATTTTCCCATATTTCGCCTCTATATTTTTATGATAAGAAATGTTCCTATTCTTATAAAACTTCGTACGATTTATGTAGCGTCCATATTAATCCCACTCCTGATTCACATACTATTTAAACAACCATAGGATGTAAGATTAAGATGAAACTTATTAACAAAAAAGAAAAATCATTCTTAAAAAAGATCGTTCCGATTGCTGCACTTATTGGAGGATTATGTTGTTTTACACCTGTAGTGTTGGTTTTACTTGGATTAAGTACGGTTGCATACGCAACATCATTAAGCAATACATTATACTTTGGATACGCATGGGCATTTAGAGGAGCTGCATTATTATTTCTACTTGGTGCTCTTTCGTGGTATCTTTATTCAAAGGAACAGATATGTAGTCTAGATGCATTAAAGCGAAAGCGACGAAAGGTTATTAATCTAGTATTGATTAGTATTCTCATATCAGTAATTGCATATATTGTGTGGTTATATGTAGTTGTTGAAATAATGGGTATTGGATTAGGTATTTGGGGTAATCCTTTTAGTTAGTCAAACACTACTAAAAACACCACAATTTTTTAATAGAACCAGCCAAAATACCATATATTATGGGATTTTTAGACTTTTTTCGTAAACCAAAGGAACCAGTGAACCTGACTGTTACATACCAAGATCTTCCTACATGGATTACAAGCAAAAAAAAAGTAGCAGAAGATCAACTTATATCTATTATAACACCTATTCAAAAGAAGATTTTTGAAGAAAAGGAAAACACAATAAAGCAGATCGAAGTTCTAGAAACGGCTACGTTGATGAATCCTAATATTCCTGAACGTGTAAAACATATTATGCAAGGACATAGGGAATCATATATTCAGCGATTAACTAAGTTTTTGGATACTATTGAAGTTGGAGATCATCATACGTTTAATACTATTTATGAAGAATTTGAAGATCGAGTTGTGCAGTTAAATAATGGTACTGCTAAAAATTATCAAGTTCTTGAAGAATTCTTTCGAGATGAAGCGAGTGCAACAGCATACGGAATTGGTGGGATACGAAAGCTAATGAAAGAAATAAAAGAGAGTATTGATACAAGTTCTATGCAAAGTGTCATGAAAATTGAGGAAGAAATGCAACATATTAAAGATACTATGAATCGCAATGAACAACATATTACAAAACGAAATGAATTACAACAAAAAATTGTTGATGAAAAGAAACAATTTACCAATTTAAGTGAGAACCTTGCATCATTGCAACAAAGTAATGAATATACTGAATTAAAAAAACTTCAAACGAGTAAAGTTGATTTTAACAAAAGCAAACAGGAATTAACGAAACCAATTTCTCATATTTTTTCATCTCTTGGATCTGCTCTCAAAAAACATCATAGAATTTCTCTTGAAACTGATCAAATTGAAGGGTATATGAATGATCCAATTAGAGTAATAGTTGCTGGAGAGAATCCAATAGCAATGCTAGAGAAGTTGAAACAATCAATTGAGGATAATAAGATTGATCTTAAAGAGTCGAAGAAACAAAAAAGTATTGTTGAAATATCACGTGTGAATTCAGAGATGATTGAGAAATTTAGAAAGAAATATGTTGATTTACAAACAAAATTAGATGATATTAATCATAAGATAGAACAAAATTCAAGTGAAAAAGAGTTAAAAGAAATAAAAGATAAAATAAACAGGCAACTAATAAAAATTGATGCCTTGAAAGAGGAAGTTGATCAAATACAGATCTCTTCTCCTGATTACACTAAATTACAACAATTATTGGAAGCAAAACAAGTTACGCTCTCTTTCGACGATTAGTATACACAAACCAGTCATCTTTTGTAATTGGATGAAAATAATCTGCTTCTTGAATCATTAATCGCGCAGTTGTTTTTTTGACAGCAGCGATCTCGACACGCACACCCTCTGATTTTAAGTGTTGTACTAAATCTAAAAAGTCACTATCTCCGGACATGATGATGATAGTATCTACTTTACTTGCGAGTTGAGTAGCTTTAATTGAAAGTGGAATATCGGCTGTCTTATGACATGGAATTACGGATCCGTAAAAGTTATTATGTAATCTTTCAGCTAGTTTTGAAGATATACTTTTTCCTTCTCTAAAATAAATAAGTCGATTTAATCCACGTCCGTTAAGAAGTTTTGGGATAAGTATGTCAAAATTGACCATTGCCGAAGTCGTTTTCGCTTCTTCATGAATACTACGTTCAATATTATTGCCATCACACAGAATAGCTACATTTTGATTAATGAGAATTTCTTTCATAATATCACCTGCTCTGGTAAAGATTGCTCAAATATATAAGGTTTGTTATTGGATAATTTCCGGCAGTTTGTATCGAAAACTTTAAAACAATAGAAGATAGTTCTATTTCATGAGGCTATCTGTCAAGAAATCACCGGAATATACGCAATATCTTTTAGGTAGTAACTGGCCCGCATTAAAAGTTATATTACATGCGGGAGATTTTTCTCAAGATCCTTTATTTACCTATTTATATGGGAAAACGAAGAGGTTATATGCTTCAATGAAACCTCGCAAGAATGGTGAAAATCCATTTGTTCATCCAATAAATTTAGTTCATTTTTGTGTGAAAGCAGGAATAAAAAACCCAGTGGTTTTAAGTTCAGCAATTATCCATGATTATATTGAAGAACAAGTAGATTTGTACAAATCAGCCCATAAATTAAATGATAAAAAGCAGAAAGATATACGAATACTTGATAAACAAGAACGTATTTTTTTAAAAGAATTTGAAGAGGAGCTAACTTTATTTGCACGAAAGAACAAAATTTCAACTGATAAAGTAAATAAAATTGTTGAATCTACTAAATTATTAACAAGGCACAAACGAGATTATTATTATCAAAGCATTAAAAATATATTCACATATAGTGATGAGGATATTAAAGAAATTGCAGTCCAAGTCAAATTAGCTGATCGTATTCATAATATATTATGTATTGATTGCTTTGATGAAAAAGGGCGTATCTATCAATGTTTTAAGAATTTGTTTATTTTAAACTCTGTTAAAAGATATTTGCAGGAAAAAAGAGGTTCGCAACTTTTTACGGGAAAATTAACTCCGACTGAGAAATTATTTAAGAAATGTTGCAAGGCGACATATAATGCGTTTTTGAAAATTAATCATGTGTGTAATAGTAAAAAAATAATGAAGATAACTCCATTATTACAAC
>CAYOOY010000035.1:8175-9490 GCA_964405725.1 uncultured Methanosarcinales archaeon
GCGTTTAAGAAATTTGCTCTTGAGCAAGATGGCGTATGGGAAGTTACAAAAGTAAGCAAAAATGAAAAACATTTGATGCGTTTATTTCATGGCGTCATTCGTAAATATGATCTTCGTTTGCATCATGAGAAAGATAAATTTAATAAACGTACAAAAGAGGAGATTTTGTTTTGCAAGCGGTATTTTGCTGATTATAAATTTAAAGATCATCAATTGCAAGCAATTATTGATTACAAGGATGCCTATTCACTAAAGGAAGTAATGGCATATTTGATGTATTTACCTAACTACGTTCTTGACGGATTTGAATATACTAAATTATTTAGAAAGTGAGAAGAGCGCAAGTATAATTCTTCACTATTACAGCAACCCTACTCCAGTACCTTAATAATCTTAACAGGACAATCTTTTGCAGCTTTCTTGTTCTCTTCTACTGTTGCTATACTAATCTCGCGGATAAACACGCCGTTCTTTTCAGTTGCGTCTCTCAAATCAGATTTACCATCCTTGGTAGACATTTTCCAAAATGAGGGAGCGTGCTCTACACAAGAGTTACATCCAATACATTTTTCACGATAATGAATTATTTTGGGCATCTACTTTTTCTCCTTAATCAAAAATATTTTATCGTTTTTTCGAACTTTAACTGAGATCGGAGTTGTTGTGGAATCACCTTTATTGGCATGTTTTGTTTCTTTTTCATCAACTTGTAATCCCTCAATTAGTTGTGTATGAACACCGGTTGTGGGTCCTGTAACCAACAGAGTATCTCCAACAGATATCGTTCCTGCTTCTAAAGAGAGATGTGCAATTTTTGCATTATCATAATAATTTACAACTTTGCCAATAAATATTTTTTCTGTAGTTGCGCGAGATCCATATTCACCACTCCACTCCCCAAGTTCTTTTCCTAAATAATACCCACCATGCCAGAATCCTCTGTTAAAGACTCTTTCTAATGAAGCAATCCACTTTTCTATTTTCTCTTTGGTGTAACTACCATTAGCAACTGATTCAACAGCTTCTTTGTAACATCGAACTACGGTATCAACATATTCAGGTGCTCTTCCACGCCCTTCAATTTTAAAGACAGATACACCCGATTCAATTATTCTATCAATAAATCCAATTGTACAAAGATCTTTAGGAGACATAATATATTTGTTATCAATACGCAATTCATCTCCTGTTTCTTCATCTATTACTTTGTACGATCTTCTACAATTCTGTAAACATGCTCCTCGATTCGCCGAAGAATTATAGGTAGCTAAACTCATATAACATTTACCTGAAATAGCAACACATAACGCTCCAT
>CAYOOY010000035.1:9500-12231 GCA_964405725.1 uncultured Methanosarcinales archaeon
GTTTGTTAAAGTAAATTCTCCATTATGTAATGATGATAAAATATTATTTCTATTTGTATTAAATTTCCCGATGGACCTTTAATTTGTTGCTTTGTGATATCATCACAAATTGAGGCAATTTGTTTTAGTGTTAATTCTCTTGCAAGTACAATTACATCTGAAAAAGCACTATAAAATTTAACTGCTTCAATATTTGTAATATTTGCCTGTGTTGACATATGAACTTCAAGACCAATTGAGCGCGCATATTGAAGAGCTGCTAAATCTGATAAAATAACTGCCGTAATTCGTGATTCTTTTGCGGTATCACAAATCTTTTTCATAAGAGTCATATCATGATCATACATCACTGTATTTAGTGTAAGATACGTTTTAACATTTGTCTCTTGACATATTGCAACAATCTTTTTCAAATCTTTAGTTGTGAAATTATTAGCTGCTCGCGCACGCATATTTAACTGCTCAATACCAAAATATACCGAATTAGCGCCAGCATTAATTGCCGCCATTAGTGATTCATACGATCCTGCAGGTGCCATAATTTCTATTTGATTGCTCATATGTTCATTATTTTTAGAATACTTTAAAAAATTACGCCAAAATAATGATTGTGTGGTAAAATCTAACGAATATTACTCGTACAACCAAAAGGAACTTCCCAAGGGATGCCAGTACTGTGTAAGAGGAGAAAAGGTAGTTTTATTTGTAACTGGTTTGTGCCCTCGAAAATGTTATTTTTGTCCGGTTTCGGATCAAAAGTATGGCCACGATGTACAATTTGCAAATGAAAGGGAAGTGACAGAAATTAAAGATGTAATTGCGGAAGCAAAGGCAATGGATGCTAAAGGGGCGGGAATTACTGGAGGGGATCCGTTAGTAAAAGTGGATAGAGTATGTGAGAATATTAAAGCATTAAAACAAGAATTTGGCAAGGAATTTCATATACATCTGTATACTTCATTAAATCTTGTAACCGCAAAAACGCTTGAAAAACTCTTTACTGCTGGGTTAGACGAAATACGATTTCATTTTGATTTAGATGATACAACCTTATGGGACAAAGTTTCATTAGCGTCAACCCATCCTTGGGATGTGGGAGTGGAAGTACCTTTAGTTCCTGGAAAGGAAAAGGAGTTACAAAAACTACTTGATTTTATTCATAATAAGGTTCTCTTTTTGAACCTTAATGAACTTGAACGATCCGATAATGCTCTTTCAAAACTAACACAGATGGGTATGAAAACAAAAGCGCAATTTAGTTATGCAATTCAAGGGTCGTTAAAAACAGGATTTGATATGATGAAATACTCTGAGGAGAAAGGATATGATATAGCAATTCATCTATGTACTGCAACTCTTAAAGATCGAATTCAATTAACAAATAGAATTAAGCGAGAGGGAGAGACAAGTAAACAAAGTTTTGATATTATTGATAAGGAAGGATTATTACATCGTGGCGCAATATATGTGCCTGAAATGAAACCAGGATTTTCGTATCGTGAAAAATTAGCTTCTGTAAACAAAGAGGATTTCACCTCAATTCTCAAAGACCATATGAAAACACTCAAAGAAAAAGTGAAAATAAAAGACATTTTTCTAGATACTAAAAAATTGCGCCTATTATTGTCAAAAAAAGATGTGAAAAAGCATAGAAACAAAATAAAGAGATTGAAATTAATTCCTGCCATTGTAGTTGAATATCCAACAGCTGATCAATTAGAAATAGAAATTGATTTTTTGTAATATTGTAAAGTTACATGAGTGTTTGTTCAATATCTCTTATAAATTCACTAATAGTATGTTGTCTATCACGTTTGTTCTTCTGCATGGCTTTATAGACAACATCTGAAATACTTGAATCAATACCTAATTTTGGAATATCTTCTAATTTTGGTGTTGAGTCCACGAGGATATTTTCTAATAATCCCCTAATAGTTTTGCCATGAAATGGAAACTTCCCTGAAAGTAATTCGTACACCGTCACGCCAAGTGCATAAATGTCTGTTCGTTGATCAACATATTGACATTTAATTTGTTCAGGAGAAGCGCAACAAGGTGTCCCAATAAATATATCGCCTTTAATATAACCAAAATTTCGGGAACAACCAAAATCAGTAAGAAGAGGAGTACTTTCTTGAATGTTTCCTGAGGTGTCATTATTTGAACCACCATATTGAAGAAGAATATTTTCGGGTTTGACATCTAAATGAACAATATGGCGTCTGTGTACTTCAAGAAGTGCATCTGCAATTGCTTGTGTAATATGATAAATGTCCTGAGTATCAAGCATAGGTGTTTTTAGCAAATAGTCTCCCAATTGCTCTCCATGTATGTACTTAAAAATAAGAGTTAATTCTTGTTCGTCCGTATCCTCTAAGTGTAAAATTGAAGGGTGCCCACCATCATTTAGTAATCTTAGTGTTCGCACTTCGGGCTCGGCATGATGTCTTCTTTTTAAGTCATATCTCTTACAAAAATATGTCTTCCCGTGAGCATTTGCAGAGAAATAGGAACGATTTTCTTCTTCACCAAGAAGATTGGTGACTTGGTACTCTGCCTTTCTTCCAATAATTATGTTGTCAAGTTTACGTATTTCTTCTTGCATTTTTACTTGGTAGAATTAGGCAATCTTCTTTTGTCTTTATCTTTAGGATTACGAAATTTTGTAAGATAGGGTTCAATCTTATCTTTCATTTCTTGTTTGTATTCTTCTTTGATATCAAGTTGATTA
>CAYOOY010000036.1:0-10727 GCA_964405725.1 uncultured Methanosarcinales archaeon
AGAATTTAGTTGAATTTGGATTTCGTCTTCCTAGTGCGTTTGATAACAGGCCTCTTAAATTTGAAGAGTTTGAGAAATATTTCAGGAATGTATTATTTGTTTCAGCAACACCTGGGCCATACGAGATTGAGCATAGTGATTATGTAACGGAACTAATTATTCGTCCAACTGGTTTATTGGATCCTTTAGTCGACGTACGAGAAAGTAAGGGACAAATTCATGATGTAATTAAGGAAATTCGAAACACAATTGCTAAGGGAGAACGAATTCTTGTAACGACACTTACTAAAAAAATGGCAGAAGATTTAACAGATTATTTAGCTAAAAATGAAATTCGAGTACGATACATGCATTCAGGTATTGAGAGTTTAGATAGAATAGAATTGATTAGATCATTGCGAGCTGGTGAGTTTGATGTCCTTGTGGGAATTAATCTGCTTAGAGAAGGGCTTGATATTCCTGAAGTTAGTTTGATATGTATCCTTGATGCGGATAAAGAAGGATTTCTAAGAGATCAGAGAAGTTTTATTCAAACAATTGGTCGTGCGGCTCGAAATGTAGATGGTCGAGTTATTATGTATGCAGATCGTATGACAAAATCAATGAAATCAGCTATTGATATCACGGCACAAAGAAGACAAGCACAAATTCAATTTAACGTAAAGAATAATATTACTCCGCAGAATGTTGTAAAATCAGTTGCCGCTCAAACAAGAACGATAAAAGGAACTAAACATATGGGTAAAGATGAAATACAACGAAAAATAGCGGCAATTGAAGCAGAAATGAAAAAAGCAGCAGATGAACTTGATTTTGAGAAAGCTATTGAATTACGTGGATTTTTGGAAGAATTACAAAAATAGAGTTATAATGATTTAATTTCTTTAACAAATTGGTCAGCAACACTTGAAATAGCTTTAAGAGCAGTTTTGAGGGCTTTACGTGGTTCAGTACCCTTTGTTTGAATCATGAATTGAGGAACACCAATAAGTGGATGATCAATTTTATACGTAGCAATTTCTACACCTTTAACTTTTTGCAATTCTGCTTTAAGCATGTTGCAAAATGTATGTGTTTCTCCCTTAAGCTGAAATACCAGCTCGGTTTTGCTCTCTGAAAGAACTATGAATTCCATAAACATATGTGCCAATGCGCAGTTTATAAAGGTTTCTGTGGGATACGCCTTTTTTTGAATCACACTGGTCACTGGTCACGTAGCCGAATAATTCTTAAATGATAACTACCTAGTAATTATGTGGTATCTACACATTTTGCAGAGATTCTAGGTCTTTTATGTGCCGAAGGATCTCATATTATCTCTTATTCAAATTATTGGGAAAATGATAATGGAAAAAAACGTTATCGCAAAAACAAAAAATCAGAAAGAATTGAATTTTATAGTAAGGATGAAAAATTATCTTTACATTATCTTACATTATTGGAATCAGAATTCAATTATAGAGGAAAAATTACCAAGCATGGAAAAGTAAATATTGGAAATAGAAATGTCATCAGAAAAATCACTGAACAAACCCCTCTAGGCCATTTAAATTGGAATGTTCCAGATTCAATAATATCTTCGTGTAATAATAGAAAAATAGCTTTTCTGAGAGGTTTTTTTGATGGAGATGGAACGGCTATTAATATAGTTAGGATGTTTTCAACTAATAAAAGAGGAATTTATCAGATCTCTCAACTACTTTTAGATTTGAATTATAAGCACACTGTTCAAAAACCAGTAATTAAACCAAATAGAAAACCTCATTATGTATTACAATTAAGTAGAAAACATCATGCTAGGTTTTTCAAAGAGATTAAACCCGTTATCAAGTTGCCTGTTATCAAGATAATAAAAGAGAAGATTTTATAAATCCATGATTAAACCAATCTGGAAGAATCTCCTATAATGGGACACCCGCGTGACTAGGCTTGTGGGGGTAATCTGTAAGCGTATGCTTATGGACCTTTGGCAAAGTCTGGTCAAATGCGCAGGACTTAAGTCATTAAATGATGAGGCGAAAGCCGATGAAAGATATCCTGTCCTTTAGTAGGTTCGGGGGTTCAAATCCCCTCCCCCACATTTTTTCTTTTTTTAATAGGTGTGTGCTAGAAAGCTTTTTAAAAAAAATGTGTTTAGGGGTTCATATGCTCCTGTGGCCTAGTGGTATGGCGTTACCTTGGTATGTTTCGTACGAAATGACAATAAGGTAGAGGTCCCGAGTTCAAACACGGTCTTTAGCGTTCGGCGCTTCCGGTTGAAAGTCTCGGCAGGGGCTCTTTTATTATTTTTTTCACATGTCCTTATTTTCTCTGAAACTATAATATCGATTGTGGCCAATAATTACATGATCTATAAGCTCAATACCAATTATCTTACCAGCGTTAGATATCACTTTTGTAGTCTCAAAATCAGCTGAACTTGGAGTTGGATCTCCGGATGGATGATTATGAACTATTATTAGAGAATCGGCTTTCTCATGCAAAGCAATTGAAAATATCTCTCGAGGATGCACAATGGTGGCATTTAGAGTTCCTACAAATATTGTTTCATATTTTAGTATTCTCTTACGTGTGTCTAGATACACTCCTATAAAATATTCTTGCGTGACACCTTCGAGTTGGGCAGAAAATAGTTTGAAAATATCATGTGCATTTTGAATTGCTATTTTATCTGAATTTTGAAATACACTCACTCTTCGTCCTAACTCAAAACACGCAATAATTTGACATGCTTTTGCAGGACCTATTCCCTTTGTTTTTGTTATTTGAGAAATACGTAGTCTAGATAATTTTTTGATCGTGTTATCAGAAAGAAGACGTTGCGCCAATTGAATTACATTTTCATCTTTTGATCCTTGTCCAAGAACAATGCTCACTAATTCAGCATCACTTAAACTTGCTACACCATTTTGAATTAAACGTTCTCGTGGCTGCTGTGATTTCGCAAGATCATGTATTTTCACACTTGAGCTATATTTGCACTTCTTTTAAACTTTTCAGTGCCATAAGCTTATACGCTAATTTTGAAAGTGCATATGCTTCACCTTCGTAATTGTGATTGGGTGCAAATTCAACGATATCTGCTCCAATCACGTTTTTTTCTTTAAAAATTAGTTGAAGTGAATCAATAATATTATTCCAACTAAGCCCACCTGGTTCAGGCGTTCCTGTATTTCGCATAAAACTAGGATCAAAGACGTCGACATCAATTGTGATGTAGACTTTTTCTTTTAATGATGGGAGTATCTCTTTAATTTTTTCAAAGGTGAAATCATATGCTGAAATCAAATGAACTCTCTTACTTTCATTGATTGCTTTTTTTTCATCAATATCCATTGATCGAACACCAACTAATACAACCTCGTGCTTCTTAGAAATCTGTTTAGCTACACATGCATGATTATAAGATGAGCCATTCCAACTATCTCTAAAATCAGCATGGGCATCAAATTGTATCACAGAGAACTCTTCATACTGTTGTTCTAGTCCTTTCACTATTCCTATAGTAACTGAGTGATCTCCTCCAAGGCTAATTACAAATTTATTTTTTGGTATAGCGTTAGATACTGTTGATACCATCTCTTCTGGTGTTTTTTCATTAAGTTGTAATTCATCTAATAACATGATTCCTTTCTCAAATGGCTCACAATCAAACTGATCATCATAATATTCTAGATGTTTACTCGCTTCAATTATAGCATGAGCTCCTTTACGTGCCCCTTTACCAAATGTTACATCTTTTTCATATGGTATAGGTAGAATTGCAAATGATGATTCATTCGTTCTATATTCTTTTGGTAAACTCATCCAACTCATTTAATCATCCTCGTTTCTAATTTTGAAAGATCACAAAATTCTGTTGTAAAATTATAGGCGCCAGCATTAATGAATGTAATATTATCTCCTTTTGTTGGATTATTCAAATACACGCGATAACGAAATAAATCTAATGAGCAGGGAGTCATTCCCTTGATAATATATGGTTTTCCTGATTCCTTTGATACTTCTTGCTCAACGCGTAATTTCACTGGCACAATTAACGCATCCATATCCGAATTATAGACACTTGCATTTACGATTATAGTATTATCATGAATGGCAATAATGTTTGTGTGTAACATTCCTGCGGGAGCCGCTATAAATCTTCCTGGCTCAATCATAAGCTGAACATTAATGGTATTCAAATAATTCTTAAATTCAGATATTTTGTTTATTATTGCCGTAATTACTTTTGCGTTAGTATTTGCATATTCACTTGGAAGGCCGCCTCCAACATTTAAAATATCAATCTGATTCAATGAATCTCCTAACACATTGATAACATCATATTCAAAATTCCATTCTGCCATATTTTGTGTCTTTCTGTGAAAATGAATGCCACATTTTTCTATGCGAGGATGTTTTTTTAATTCGTTTATTCTTCGCTTTATCACATCACTTGGCATTCCAAATACGTAAAACTTTTCGGTTCTTATTGTTCTCTCTTTTAATTTCAATCTAAGTAGCACATTAACTTTTATTGAACAATGTTGCAAATACGTTAAGAGAACATCTAAATCAATTTCATTATCAACCACAAACCATTTAACCCCTTGCTTAATTAAATCAGATATCACCTTCTCGTTCCATGCTTGGGCAAGATATAATACTCGACTTTTATCCTTAACATGCTGTAGCTCATTAACTAAATGAATACTAAACATACAATTTGTCTCTTCTTCTAATATAGGTGTAATAATAGGATTCGTTTTTGAACTATATGATACGACATTTGATATTGATGCAACAGTATTATATTGTCTTAGAATTACAGATTTTGAGAGTGTGAAGTAAGGTATCATTTTTTGTGTAATACGAGTATTTCCGAATAATCATATCTTGGGTTTGTTTCTTTAATTTCACTTTCGAATTTACTTTTTCTTTGAATTATTCTAAATCCAGCATTATGTATCTCTTGATTTTCAAAAATAACGGGTAACCCTGATGTTATGTGCATGTTGATACCTCCAGAATTTGTTAAATCTGATAATTTAGCAAGTCTCTGCTTATTGGTGTATAAATAATCAGACTCTATTGGCTTAGAATGAAACCCCCGATCAATTCCAAAAGGCTCAAATACATTTAATGAAAAAATATAACCATATGGTTTTGCTTGAAGGTTCATGAAATTTCCCCTGTAGGTTTGCCCTTCTTCTATTGAGATAGACTCATATTTTGATTGTTTAAATAATCCACCTAGGTTAAGAGTAGTAGTTGCTCCAATTTCTAATATACGCTCATTAGGATTTATATTTGGCAAGTGTGCAGTTATCAGATCTACCAATCCAAGTACGCGAAGAAGTCTCATAGGATATTCTCCTTACGTAATTCTTCAAGTGCCTTTATCATTGCAAGTGGAAACATTATTGTTACATCGCCAATTACTGTTGCGACATCACTTTCGTCTTTTACTTTTCCCCATGATTTTGCTTCCTGTGTGGTAGCCCCTGACATGCTCCCTGATGTTTTTTGCGCAGTGGTCATATACACGGCATAACTTGCTCCACCATTAAGTAAGGTGCACAAAATTGCGTGATGCTTACTAATTGAGCCACCAAGAGCAATAACACCCTTTTTTTCATCATGTGTTGCTGTGAAAAGAATATTTCCAAAGTCTTGCACTACATCTACAACGAAATCCCTATGTTTTTGCTGAAATAAATAGAGATGGAATCCAAATGCACCATCGGTAATTGCGGGGCAAAATATAGGAATATCATGTTTAGCTGCTTGATAGAGTATTGAGTTTTCATCATTAAGCATTAAACCAAGTTCACGAAGTAAATCAGAAACTGCCCAACGTTGTTGTTTTACGTATAATATTTCAAGAGCAGGCATAATCCAATCTTCAAACTTCATATAGCTTTCATTTTCAATTAGTAGATTTCCTACACGATTTATTCCTTGTTCATGTAATTCAACGTCATCCTGAGAAAAATAACCTACTGTAAATTTGTCGCCAGCAGCTTTCATGATATCTTCTTCAATACCACCCACTGTCGTAACAATGATATCTGCCATTTTCAGTTTGATTAATTGAGCAAAAAATCCTCGAAGACCTGAAGTAACCATGTTTGACGTGAACGTTAAATAAATTTTTGCAGAATTTTTTTTCATTTTAATGAAAACGTCACTAGCTCTCGCTAACTCGACGCTTTGAAATCCAACTGATTTATATTGATCTAAAAGCGAGGAGACACTCATACCTTCTTTCCACGTAAAATCTTGCACAAACATTTGAAAAATAGAGGTAAATCTAGGATATTCTTAACTTCCTGATTTACGAACTGAACACATAAGGAGTTATTTTGCTAATTTCTATTTAAATATTTCTCTTAAAAATGCAATCTTGAAAAACCATAATTCAAAAGTTATATAAACCCATAATGATTGTATATTTTTGATGGATGATAAAAGTACCTATAGTTCTGAAGAATGGACCACTATTGAGATGGTCCCTGTTGCCATATTTTACTATGTGGCTAAGGCTGATGGTACTATAGATGAGAAAGAAATTCATTCTTTTAGAAGTAAGTGGCGACGAAGAGCTATACGTGGAAAAAAAGTGGATGAGCGATATATTGATATGTTTTTACGTGAAATGTTCAATAGGTCCGCCGGATCAAGCTTTGAAGAAATTCAAGATAAAATAAAAGGATATTCTGTAAATCAAATTAAAACTCTTTTAGTGAAATTTAGAAGATTGATAGAAAAGTTATCTAAAGAGGATCAAAAGCACATAAAAGAAATTGTCATGGGACTTGCTATGGGAGTTGCAAGCGCGAGTGGCGGATTTATTAGCAAGGTTTCAGCTTCTGAGAGTAAGGCAATTGCCGCTATCAAGCTGATGCTGCGCGCGTAGGTATTAACGTATTTTGTATTCTTTAGAAGTATTCTTGTTGCGTAGACGTGATATCATTTGTCTTCCCCAAAAAACAGTGGTTTTACCAACTCCCCATTTCTCAAATCTACGCATACTTGTCGTTACAGGTGTGTTAATGAACTTATATTTGCCGTAGCCGAGTAACTTTTTTCGTAATAACCTATGTTCACCAACTTGCGCAGATTCATCAAAACCACCTACGCTAAGAAATTGATGCCTGTGACAAATTAAGATTCCACTTACTGCGCGATACACGCCAGACCATAAACCTACGTTCTTTAGATTAATAAGAGAAGAGTATTTTGGATTATCGGGAACACTTTTTGTCGTTGCAAATGCATGTTTAGAATTGATTCTTTGATGAATATGGGTAAGAGTATGTGGACCAAGTAGGGTATCTGCGTCCAAAAAAACAAGAAGATTACCTCTTGCGTCTTTAGCACCTATGTTTCGTGCTCTACTTACATTGGCTATGGGGGTTGAAATAAGCCGAAGTTTTGGATTTTCTTTAGAAGATACCAACTCTTTAGTTCCATCTGTACACCCATTTGCAACAATAATTACTTCATAATCTTGAAACGTTTGTTGTTCAATTGATTCCAATGTGTGTAATAGAAATTTCTCCTCATTATATGCTGGAATTATGATCGATATATGCATACTAAGAATAAATGGAGATTATTTTTAAGGGTTTGTAGTGTAGATAATAGTAAAGAAAATAATATAATAAAAGAAAAATGAGGTATATTACGCAGTTTTGGCTTTCTGATATCGTTCTGCAACTTTATCCCAATTGATAAGTTTCATGAAATTCTCAATCCATTCTGCTCGTCTATTTTGATATTTGAGATAATATGCATGTTCCCATACATCACACACCATTATTGGTTGTAGCCCAGGAACCCATACCTTTTGATGATTCTCAACAGCAAAGACATGTAATGAACCATGTGGACATGAGGCAAGAACTCCCCATCCAGATCCTTCAACTGCAGCGGTGGCTGCTTTAAATTGAGCTTCAAATTGTGCTATGCCGCCAAACCATTGCGTAATTGCAGCTGCAAGGTCTCCTTGAGCTTGATTATTGTCAGTAGCTGGACGCATATTTTCCCAAAATAGTGTGTGAAAATGATGTCCCGCTCCATGAAATGCTTGTTCACGCTCCCAATGTTTGATTAATGCAAAATCATTACTTTCTCTTGCTTGTGCAAGTTTTTGCATTGCTGTATTAAGTCCTTTAACATATCCGGCATGATGTTTATCATGATGAATTCGAAGTGTTTGTTCATCGTATTGTGGTTCAAGTGCATTATATGCATATGGTAATTCTGGTAGTGTAAATTCTTTCATTATCTAATCCTCCTAAATTTTTCCAACCAAGTCTAAACCTGGTTTGAGTGTTTGTTGTCCTGGTTGCCAATTTACGGGACAGACTTCGTCACCATTCGCCCGCACAAACTGTGCCGCTTTGATTTTTCTGATTAATTCATGACTACTTCTGCCTATACTATTATCATGTAATTCATATGCTTTGAGAACTCCCTCTGGATCTATGATGAATGTACCACGTAAGCTTAATCCTTCTTCTTCAATTAATGTGCCGTATGCTCTACTTATTTGTGTAGTTGGATCTGCAACCATTGGAAATGCTATTTTTTTAATTGTCTCTGATGTATCATGCCACGCTTTATGCACAAATGCCGTATCTGTACTAATGCTGAGCACTTCTACACCTAACTGCTGTAATTCGTTATAGTGATCTGCCATATCTCCTAATTCGGTTGGACAGATAAATGTAAAATCTGCGGGATAAAATAAGAGAACGACCCATTTTCCTCTGTATGAGGATAATTTCACCTGATGAATTTCATTATTATGAAATGCTGCAGCCTCAAAATCAGGTGCTGCCTTGTTAATTTTTGCTTTTGTTCCATACCAATCATTACAACATTCTTCCATTTTATATACCTCGTATTTAATTATTATTTTTGCTACTAATTCTGTGTAGAATAATCACCTAACCACTTTGTGAACAAACCTATTTATATAGTTTCTGCAATAAAAGAGCTACATAAATATGTATTATTAGGGCAAAGTATTTTAATGTCTACTATAATCTTAATCAGATGACAAAGGGTATCAACAAAGAAATCATAGTTCTTGGAGATATAGAAATTGGTGGTGGCACAGAGGGGGATGATTTCATTGCGGATAAAGCTCTTTCTGATTTAATTACTGACCTTGCTAAAAAGAAGAATCCTATTGATTTAGTTTTTAATGGAGATACGTTCGATTTTGTAAAATGTCCTTTTTTGGTTGAATCAAAACAAACGTATCCAAGGCACATTACTGAAGAAGTATCATTAGGAAAATTAGACCTGATGGTTAGTGCGCACAAAAGAGTATTTACAGCAATGCGTACCTTTTGTAAGGGTAAGAATAAAAATATATATTTTATTATTGGTAATCATGACCATGATCTATTTTTTCCCGCAGTAAGAAGAAAGCTACGAGATCTTTTAGGAAGTAAAAGTAAAATTAAGTTTCGCATGTCATATAAGAAGCATAGAGTGTACATTGAGCACGGTCAGCAATATGATGTTATTCATCGAATTAATACTAAGCGGTTATTTTTGCAATATAAAGGAAAAAAAATATTATGGTTCCCTTGGACTAGTTTTTCACTGATGTCTGGGTTTGTACATCAAAAAAAAATACATCCTTTTTTGGATCGAATCACTCCTCGTCCGGTTTTACTAAGTCAACATCGGCGAGCGCTACATAAAACAGTATGGAATATGACTTCCTATTTCCTTAAAAGTACCATCTATTATCCACTTCGTTATTATAGTGACCCTACATTTAAGTTACCTCCTTATTTTTTCCCCGAATTTATTCGACGCATGCGTACTAATAATTGGGATGTTGATAATGTTGTTCCAAATTTGAAAAAGAACCGTAAAGGGAGAATGCATAAATATAAATTATATGTTCTTGGCCACATTCATGAGCGATACTTAGAAGAAAAAGAAGGATGGACAGTAATTCACCCAGATTGTTGGCGTGATGAATATGTATTGGATTCTGATACAAAGGTTATTCAGGCAAAGTCAAAAAATTATGTTCGTATTGTCGTTGGTGAAGATATTAGTTGGGATTTAGTTACAGTTCCAATAAAAAGATCGGTGTGGGCCTTTAGCGAGGTTATCAAAGATGAATGGAAATATATTGAAAAAGCCATGTATGAAGAAGGTTTTAAAATTTTGAAGAAATAATTATCTTCAGTTCTGTTTTAAGTAGTTTGGCAATATTTATAAGGGGTTTAATTTTTATGAGCTTAGTGGAACCACAAGTATATGAAACTATGGAACCGGAGCAAGAGCTACTTTTTGATGTAGATTTAGATTCTTTAGAAGGACTGGTAAAAGTATCTACACAAGATCTTAAAGATAAAGATAAGGATTCGGTACTTGATGATACCATTCATTTTTCATATGATCAGGATACGCAATTACTAGGAGGTGCATATAGTGAGCAGACTCCAGATTATGCTGGATTTTTTGAAGATTCGTCGGATGCGTATCTAGGAAAGGGGGAACGAAGAGCAGAAGAGAATGATACAGATATCATGAGTGCGGATGAAGTTAAAGAAATGGTAGAAAAAATTCAATTTGCGCATGTTACAGGGCGTATATCATATGAAATTGATTTTGACAAACGCCGGAAATTTGCAATGCATTCTGATCTTCACCCCGAAGAAATTAGATTATATCACAGTTTGCACGCGCTTACAGACAATGTTAAT
>CAYOOY010000036.1:10737-11617 GCA_964405725.1 uncultured Methanosarcinales archaeon
TTTTGAGAATTATAACTTTAGGTATACTACAATAGTTTTTAGAATTAAAATCCTAACCTACTAATCATTGTATTTACATTAAATTCTTCAAAGTCGTCATACTCTTGACCAATACCTAAAAAGAGAATTGGTTTGTTTATTGTATATGAAATAGAAAGAGGAGCTCCGCCCTTCTCATCAACATCTGCTTTAGTTAAGATTGCTCCGTCCATTTGAACTAACTCATTAAATTTTTCTGCTTGCTCAACACAATCATTTCCGGTAATTGATTCTCCAACAAACACTTTCAAATCAGGTTCAGTTACACGAATTATTTTTTCAAGTTCTGCCATGAGGTTGGTGTTACTATGTAATCTTCCTGCTGTATCTATAAGAACAACATCAACATTATTTTTTTGTGCATATTGAATTGCATCGTATGCAACAGCAGCTGCGTCACTGCCATAATCATGTTTGATCATTTTAACATCAAGTTTTGTTGCATGTTCTTCAAGTTGTTGAATTGCTGCTGCTCGAAATGTATCGCATGCTGCAAGAACAACACTATGATTTTGTTTTTTTAGGTAATGTGTCAGTTTCGCAATAGATGTTGTTTTACCAGCACCATTTACACCAAAGAACGCAATAACATACGGGCCTTCTTTTTCTTTGATTTTAGCCAACACATCAATTGGATCTGTTGTTAAAATTTCATGTAATGTTCGTTGCAATGTTTCTTGAATTTTTGCAAGAACATCTCTAGGAAGTGGTTTGTCAACAAGTTCTTCTCGAAGGTCGTCTTTTATCTTTTCTATAACTTTAACTGATACATTATTCTCAAGTAAAATTAATTCTAAATCCCAAAATAATTAATCAAATTTCTAAGATGAAATCTTTTTAT
>CAYOOY010000037.1:0-11444 GCA_964405725.1 uncultured Methanosarcinales archaeon
TTTTGTTAAAGAAAGAAAACAAACTCAAAAGGAAGATGTTTTTGAAGGAGAATTGCGATTTATAGTAACAGTTCTGATTGTAACGGCTTTATTTTTTGAGTTATTAGGATTGCATGCAATCATTGCAGGATTCTTTGTAGGATTATTTCTTTCAGATGCAATTAGACATAGGTTAGTTTCTGAAAAAATATATACCATCAGCTATGGGATTTTTATTCCAATATTTTTTTTAGTAATAGGAATGAAAACAGATATCTTATCAATATTTACAATTCAAGAACATCTGTTGTTAACATTATCTATAATTGGTGCTTTAATTTTCTCAAAATTCTTTAGTGGGTGGCTCGCAGGGTTGTTAACAGGCCACGACAATCAACAAAGCTTATTGATTGCTTCAGCAACTATCCCTCAATTGTCTACAACCTTGGTTGTGGCATTAGTGGCATTAGAAGCAAAATTCTTTGATGAAACATTAGTAAGCTCCATTATTGTTTTATCAATCATTACTACATTAATTAGTCCATTTCTCATAAAGTTTTTCAACAATAAATTAGAACACCAAAACAAAACAGCCAAGCTAAAGCGAGAGAAAAAATTGTGGGGAATTAAGAAAGAAACTAAACAACTTAAACTTAAAGAGAAAAGAATTAAAGAAAAGGAAAAGAAAATTTTTCAAGGTAAAGAAAAAGAGAAAAAAGAAAGAAGAAATATTAATGAGCATAAAAAAGAGATCACAAAAATTAAGAAAGTAATAAAAAAGAAGAAAAAGAAGAAAAACTGATTTTAGTTTACTCTGTTCAACCTAATATTCTAATGAATTTTCTATTGGTGAAGGGCGTTCAGACAACGTAGACGAACTTGACGGACTATTTGGTTGTTCTATGGATTGTGTTGGTTGTTGTACACCCACACCAGATTCTTGCTTGAGCAATTCAGCTTTATCTGTTTTCTCCCATGTGAAATCTGGATCATTTCTTCCAAAATGACCGTATGCAGCTGTTTTTTGATAAATTGGTCGTTTTAGATTTAATTGTTCGATCATTGCTTTTGGTCTAAAATCAAAATTTTTCTTAACGAGTTCTACAATTTTGCTGTTTTCTACTTTTTCTGTTCCAAAGGTTTCTATAAATATGGAAACTGGATCTGCAACACCAATTGCATATGCTACTTGTACTTCGCAGGTGTCTGCTAGTCCTGCAGCTACAATGTTTTTTGCTACGTATCGTGCGTAATATGCGCCAGATCGATCTACTTTACTTGGATCTTTACCAGAGAAACAACCGCCACCATGACGACCATGGCCACCATAGGTATCAACTATGATTTTTCTTCCTGTTAACCCTGCGTCTCCCACTGGGCCACCAATTACGAATTTTCCAGTTGGATTTACAAAATATTTTGTATCATTATCAATGTAATCGTTACAAATTGGTTTGATAACACGTTCAACCATATCTCTTCTAATTGTTTCTAAATCTACATCTGGGTGATGCTGCGTTGAAATTACAACTGTATCGACTCGTTTGATTTTGCCATTTTCGTATTCAACAGTCACTTGAGATTTGCAATCTGGACGAAGATACCACAATTCGCCACGCTTACGAACGGATGCTAATCTTTCTACTAATTTATGAGATAGAATTGCTGAAAGTGGCATTAATTCTGCAGTTTCATCACACGCATAACCAAACATTAACCCTTGATCACCTGCGCCTTGTTCTTCGTGTAAACCACTTCCTTCATCAACACCTTGTGCGATATCAGAGGATTGCTCTGAGATAGCTACAAGAACACCACACGTTTGACCTTCAAAACCATAATCTGGTTTGTCATAACCTATTTCAAGAATAGTTTTACGGGCTAGTTTCTGAATGTCAACGTACGTCTTTGTTTTTACTTCTCCGCCTACTACCACAAACCCAGTCTTGGTAAAACATTCAACTGCTACACGAGAATCTGGATCTTCAGCTAGCATCGCGTCTAAGATTGCATCACTTATTTGGTCACAAATTTTGTCGGGATGTCCAGCACCCACACTTTCTGATGTAAAAAAACTAGTTGTCATTACTAATCACCTCGTTAATAAATTCTATATTTGTTAATAAATTATTTATCATCATACACCTCGTTGTTTTTTTACTAAATCCAGCCTATCTAGTATTTATAGCCTTTTGCAAACATTATTCCTATAAGAATATTATTGCAAAACATTTATGAATGAAAAGATCAAAGTAACAATTCATGTTAATGCTGCAAGATATACGTCGATTGAGAAAACAGCATGATATTAGTCAAACTGCTCTCGCTAAAGAAGCAGGAGTATCACAAAGTTTGATTGCTAAAATTGAAACTAATAGGGCCGAGCCAAGTTATTCTAATGCTATGTCAATATTTTCTGCACTTGAAAATTTACGAGAATCAGCGCAAGGTACGGCAAAAGAGTATATGAAAAAAAATGTTACCATAACATCTAGAGGAAAGCGCCTAATGAGCCTTGTAAGTTTAATGAAGCGACGTGGTATTTCACAAATACCTGTTGAAGATAATGGTAAAATTATTGGGATGGTAACAGAGAAAGAAATATTTTCTGCACTTGAATCAGGGATGAAGATTTCTTCTCTACTTGTTGAGGAAGTCATGGGAGATGCTCCCCCTCTAATTTCTAAGAATACTTCATATACTCAAGTGGTGGGTTTACTGCATGACCATCAGATAGTTCTTGTAACGGATGTAGGTAATATTGTTGGTGTCATTACTAAATCAGATATATTTAGTAAGGCATGAAAAAAATTAACGTATTGGAAATAGAAGAAAACTACTTATCGTCGCTTGCTTGAAATGCCAAAATATCATCCATGCTCAACTTCTTGCCTTTTTTGATTTTCTGCTCAACTGCGGCAACTTTTTCTTTTACAACAGCATCGTAATTAGCAGCACTATGTTCTTCAATATTTTCTGCCATTTCTTTTACTTTCTTTGAGAGTTCTTCAAATTGGCTTTTGACTTCGAGAAATTTGTTTTTGAAATCAATATATTCTTGCGTAACAGGTTTTTCTTCATCACGTAATGATTTTATTTCATCATAAATGGTGGTAATTTGTTTGTGAATTTCCTGGCTTTCCTGTGCTTTTTGTTGTACTTCTTTATGTACAACTTCGGCTTGCCTACGTGTTTGAGTATATGTGGCAGATGATTCTTTGAACCCCTCTATTTCTTGATGAGCTTCTTTTGTTTTTGCTAATTGTGATTTTAATTCTTTGATTTTCTTACGCATTTCTTTTTCTTTAGTAAATGCCATTGGTGATGTTTCAAGTGTCATCTCGAGCCTTGCAATAGTTGCTTTTATACGAGAAGGAGATTCTTGAAATTTGTCTGAAGATCGTAAATCTCTTCGCTTTTTACTGTATTCCTTATGTGAAGACGCACTTTTTTTAACAACAGTGTTTAATTTATCCCGCTTACCTTTCATAACTTTTACTTGTGTTGTAAGGGTGTTTCTCTCATCTTTAAGAGATTTAATTTTTTGAGTGCGATCTTTAATCTTGTCGCGAAATGATCGTAATTTGCGATAGGCATCTTCTTTTTGTGTACCTAGAGAATGGAGCTGAGAACGTAGCTGGGAGAGCTCCTTTTTTTTGGCACGAAATTCCATTCGCAAGTTGTTGTTAGTCTGAGTCATCGTATATCAATACGCAAAAAAAAAACAAAAAAAACAAAAAATCGAACAATATTGGCTTATCCAAATAATGCTCCAAGTCCTGCAGCAGCTGATTCTTCAGCTTTTTTATCGTCCTCAGGAGACTTTTCTTCTTTCTTTTCTTCTGCGGCGGCTGGTGCTGCGGCAGCTGCTGGTGCACTTGCGACTGGTGCTGCCACTGCTGCTTTACTTATTGCTTCTTCAATATTTACGCCATCAAGAGCAGCTACGAGAGCTTTTACTCTTGCATCGTCCACTGTCACGCCCGCGGCGGTGAGAACAGCTTTGATTGCATCTTCTGAGATGTCTTTTCCTGCTTTATGAAGCAGCATTGCGCTATAAACGTATTCCATTTTGTATTCCTCCATTAGAAGATTTGAAGAATGATTCGTTCCTCTTATCTTCATGATTGATGATTTGTTCTATAAGTTTGCTTCTTGCTTTACAGATGATGCTTCTCTTTCTGCCTTTGCAAGGAGTTCTTCTCGTGTTTCTGGTATTACAAATGATGCTTCGATTGCAGTTGTTTTTGCATCTCTAAAAGCTTTTTGTAAGAGTAATTGAGTTGTATCTTCTGTTGGATATGCAATATCCATTGCAAGATTCATTGCCCAAGTTGCTGCTTGAGCTAAGTTAGCTTCATATTCAGCTGTGTCGATATGGAGATCTTTTGCATTGAAAACAAGACCCTTTTCCCATACGGCAACTAAATTAAGACCAACTTCCATTGGTTTGATATCAAGACGCTTAAGTGTTTCGGCTAATTTAGCTGTGATAACATCGCCTTCTTTAGCTACAGTAGTATCAGCTAGCATAACTAGTTTACCACCATCAACTTTAGTTTTGATCCCAACACTTGCTAATTCTGAAATAATTGGACCTGGTGCAAAATTGGTTGGACCAGCTGGAACCACTATGTCTGAAGGTGCTTCTTGACCTGCTTTTGCAGGTGCTTCTGATTTGTTTTTTTGAATAGTAGCATATAATGTAAAAGGATTATCGTTTGTGAATAAAAGTGCAGGCATTCCTTTAATTTTTTCAATTAATGCCTCAACGTTTTTATTTTTACTTTCTTTAAGAGCCATGCGAATCAATTTCTTACGAGCCATTTTGATTTTTACATTCTTAGCTCTAAGCATTGCACGCATGTCTTGAAGTTGTTGTGCTGGCAACGAGCGCATATCAATAACGCCAATAATAGAATACGATTTAACGTCATCAATTAAAGATTGTACAAGTTTTTTTTTTGTATCGCTTACCATTGTTTTTGATAGTTTAGTTATGATTCTATTATTATTATAGTTTGACGGGTTTACTCATTGTTAATTTTAATGCAATGTTCTTAACATTTTGAGATTCGTTAGGAAGATGTTTGAGTGTTGCATCAATTACAGTTTGAACATTATCAATTACTTGAGCTATGTCTTGATCTTGTTTTCCAACCATACATTGCAAATTTAATCCTTTTTTTGCCTGCATTCGCACAGTAAGGTTCAATTTCTTTGTAAGTGGTTCTAAGTTTGCACTTGGAGGTACAACACAACCTAGTTTTGGATTTGGCATTTTTCCTTTAGGACCAAATACACGTCCAAATGCTGCTGCAATCTTTGGCATCAGTGTTGCTTGCGCAATAAAATAATCATATCCATCAGCTAATTTCTTTGCTTCTTTTGGGTCTTTGTATTTTGCAAAATCCTTTTCTTCTAAAACAAGATCACAATACTTTTTTGCTTCATCATGTAATTGTTGATCAACAAAGCAAGCCGTCTTAATAGTTTTACCTTTTGGATGATGTAATGTCACAAAGAAATCAACTGGAGTAGATTTTATCACTAAATTTTTGAGATTAATGATTAAATCGTAAGATTGAGTGAATTTACGAGACTTCTGAGATGAAAGTTCTTCAATTGCTTTACTTATTTTATTTTTATCCATAAGAGCCTCCTACCATTGCCTCAAAGCTTGTTTTTATGGTAGTTTTAACGGTATAGCGTTTTGTAAGTGTGGGGTTTATAAAGTTTTCCGAAAGGAAAGCCACAATTCCTTCTTAAGATTATTAATAATTAGATTGATAACTATCAAATTCTTACAACCATCATGGTAAAAGAACCTATTGGAAAATTAGAAAGTGATGTAAAAGCATTTGATTTGATTGCATTAGAAGTACCAAGTACAGTGTACACCTGTGTATCTCACTCGGGCAATGATTACCTTGTTGGATTTTATGAATGTGTAGATGATGGGAATGTTCGTATGTCTTGGTCTCAAAAACATGCATATGCTAGACCAGAATCCCTTGTTGTACCAATGCAAGATATAGAATCATATGAAATACTAAAAAGATTTACACCAGATAGAAATGATGGTATTGATTATTTACTCTGTGATATGTTTGACATAGAAATGCCAGATGACGAGACTCCATAAAGATTAATTGACATACTAATCTAAAAACAATCACATATTTCCTATTTTTGTCACTACCTTTTTCTACTTCGCCCCATCATAGTATGTATGTCGCTCTCTTCTCTTACAAAAACAGTACGAAGATACACAATACCTCTTGTTTTAGCGAATATTGTTGCATTTACTGGTTTTACTACCCTTAGAAATTTTGCAAAACATGAACATGCTCATGCAAAACAGTGTGCAGGAGAAATTCATGAATCTGATGAAGATAGACTTCATACGTGTGTTCAATACCATAGGGTCCGTGATATGTTAGATATTGATTCACCTGATGATGATGTATTAGAGAATAGGTTGAAACTAAAAATTATTGGTGATCCAAGTCTTCAAGATTTACGTGAAATTGAAACTCTTTTTAGCCATAGAAATAATAGAAATCGTGCATTTATTAAAAATGCCAGCATTAATTCAATTCTTGTTCTGCCAAAAGAAGCTTATGAAAAGGTAGATTATGCTGGTAAAGCATATAGGGATGACAGAGAGATACGATTATTTTCTGGCAGAATTATGAAACAAGGAACGGGATATCATGAACTTGCTCATTTTGGTATTTGGCAAGCAAAACAACAATATTCATGGTTCATTGATACATGGGAAAAAATTTCCGGCCGATACGATAAAGTTGTACTTGAACCAAAGCGAGATGTTGTTGCGGTAAAAATGTATAAGGATGGTTCAACTACAGGTCCAAAGCATGGGTATGTTGAGAAATATGGAGGTAAAAGTTTAGATGAAGATATTGCTACGTTTACGGCTACCTGCATAATGGATCGGGATGTATTTGATGAAATAGAATCAAACTTTGGTGTGTATCAAAATAAAACTGATTTATTATACTCTGTTGGATGGATACATAAATTTGAATATGACGATGTTTCTAGAAGAATTACTAAATCTGAGGAGAATAAAAGAAAAATAGTCTATAAATATCCAGAACAGAAACTAATGGTATGTATGAATACAATTCCCTACTTAGTAAGTGAGCACAACGATTTTGTTACTATGTTTTAGGAATAATAAGAGGAAATTTTATAAATGCACAGCTCATTTTAAATTTTATGCCCGAAAAGACCTATAGACGTATTGAAGAAACACTCAAACGTATAAATGAACATCCTGAATATTCTTCTAAAGTTCATAGTGAAACTGTCCACCAATTACTATGCGAAGCAGCAAGGCATAGTATGAGTATTGAACTTGTTGCTGAAACTGAAGCGGGGTACGAAGCACATATACCAAGACCAGTTATCCTTGATCGTTTACGCCAAGGATGGGATGAACTTACAAAATATGGTGCAAATTTAGGAACATTTACGGTTCTTGGAAAAATGATTGCACCTGAAAAAAATCCCCATCCCACATTTAGAACAAAAGACGTAACGTTTGGAGGAATAGAAGGAACAACGGCCACATTAATTATGTATGAAGTTCAAAATTTATCATTATACTTGGCGGATAATAGTATTAATCCAATAACGCGTGCAATTGAAGCCCATTTACAGCTTGTACGAATTCATCCTTATACAGATGGTAATGGAAGAATAGCAAGACTCACTCAAAATTACGTTTTGCACCATAACAATTATCCACCAGCAATTATTCAAGAATCTGATCGCGAGTTATATGTTACATTGTTAAATAATACCCTAATTGATAGAATAAACGAAAATAGTTTTTCATGGGAACCAAGTCAACATGAATTAACATTTCGTGAATATATAGCATCAAAAACATTGCAAAGTGCAAAAAAAATAGAAGAACAATTATCAAAACGAAGAAGATACATAGTGGAATTGCCCACTGTAACTGACCCTGCTCATGCAATTTCAATAGCAAATAGATTGCGAGATAATGCGTCCCGCGTAGGAAATGGAATAAGTGTTCGTAAGCAGCGAATCAGTGGTGGAAAACGAAAAAGAAAGAAAAGTTATTATAATCTAGAAGTTGTAGGTGATGTGAGCCAAGAACATATTAAAGCTTCAATGGAAAAAAGAGACACCAGATACAAAATAAAGAAAAAAGAATAAAAAGAAGTTAGATTTTCAGACAAATAAATGAAAAAAGAAACGATAAATGCAATTCTTGGATTACTCAAAAAGCACCATGAAATAGGTATTGATTTAGGAGTGTGTGAAGAACTTCAGTTATGGGATGTACATACTGAAGATGATTTTAATAGGAATTTTATTATCCCAACAAGAATTAAACCATTACTTATTCTTAAGATATTAGATAAATTATGTACTAAAGATGATTTATTTTATGTTGCGCGTGAAAAATCTTCATTTATTGAATATGTTGACAAGTATGATGAGAACGTAGAAAATTGGAAACAGGTACGAGAAATAATCATGGGAACACAAGTATGTACCAACGTGTTTACCTATAAAGAAATTTGGAATTCTCTTCTTGCTGAACAAGGATTTGAACAAATAATTACATCTGATGCATTCAATTTGGAAATTCAAGAGTATATTGATATTAATGAAACAAAAACGCCTGAAACAAATCCAGTTACCCTTGAGCAAAAGTGGGCATTTGATACATCCTCATTATATATAATTCATGAAAATTTTATTATTTCTGAAAATACAATAATTATTTCTAATGAAGAAACAGAAGGTATCATTGAGTTAATAAAAAAGTATGAAGCTAATTGGCATGATTTTGTGCAGAAACAACATATTGCAGTTGATCACGAAACATATATTGTGTGGTTACAACAAAATTTCCCCAACAAAATACAGATCAGAATGCTTGAGTGATCCTGGTAACTATTTGCCAAAAGTTCAAATTTCTTACCCGAATATCTTTTTTAGAAAGCTCTTAATTGGTTTTTCTTCTTTGAATTGTTTTAGAAGATCCTTTTGTTTTTTACTTACTTTCTTAGGTACTTCAATTTTGACTTTTACCATCTGATCTCCTTGAGATCCTCTCAATTCAGGTAATCCTTTTCCTTTCATGCGAAATATTGTCTCGGAATCAGTTCCTGACGGAATTTTAAGATCTGCTTTTCCAGCAATGGTTGGAACTTCAATTGAGTCTCCTAAGACTGCTTGTGTGTATGAGATAGGAATAGTAATGTGTAAATTAGCGCCACGGCGTTTGAAATATTTATGTTCCTTTACTTCAATTTCTACGTAAAGGTCACCACTTGGACCTCCCTTGGATCCAACTTCACCTTCCCCTGATACACGTAGGCGCATCCCATTTTCTATACCTGCAGGAATTTGCACTTCAATAGTTTTTTTCTTTCGTACGAGTCCTTCACCGTGGCATGTATCACACGAATCTTGAGGTAGCTCGCCTTCCGTGTGACAATATGGACACGGTCCGGTTTGCTGGAACAAACCAAATGGTGTTCGCTGCGTACGTTTCATATACCCTTGACCCTTACAATGATCACATTTTTCAAATTTGTGTGCGCCCTTACCTTTACATTTCACACAATGTTCCAATTTGTTAAGGTTAATCGTTTGTGTGATTCCCGTTGAGACTTCCTCAAGTGTAATTTCGGTTTCATGTAATAAGTCATTTCCTCGTCTACCACGTGATCTACGAGATCTTGACCCGCCAAAAAGTTGATCAAAAACATCATCAAATCCACCAAATGCGCCAGAACGAAATTGTGACATAATATCTGAAAAATCATATCCCTGTTGACCTTGACCTGAAAACGCATTCTCGCCATATTGATCGTACTGCGCTCTTTTCTTTTCATCACCAAGAACTGATGCAGCAACACTTATCTCTTTGAATTTTTCTTCATATTCTTTCTTTTTGTCTTCAGGAGCCCTGTCTGGATGATACTTCATAGCCAATTTTTTATAGGCTTTTTTGATTTCTTCTTTAGTTGCTGATTTTTCAACGCCAAGTAATTTGTAATAATCTGTCATAGTAATTCTCCCATTTCT
This sequence comes from uncultured Methanosarcinales archaeon, assembly GCA_964405725.1. Classification (GTDB taxonomy): domain Archaea; phylum Nanobdellota; class Nanobdellia; order Woesearchaeales; family GW2011-AR9; genus CAYOOY01. Next base: position 10,081 of record CAYOOY010000037.1, read on the forward strand.
TGTGTGGTGAGATTAAGTTTTTGTTCTAATTCTTTTTCAATAAGCTGAATTTTATTTTCTTGCTGATCCCAATGTTCGTCTGCATTTGGATAGCGTTCTTTAAGATACGCAACACGCACAGTTAAACTAACAATTTTTTCTTGTAGGACTCGCCAATCTGCATAATGAACTATTTTTTCTTCAATTGTGTGATCATCTATATAAGGATTACTTACGCGAGCTAAAGAATTTGCCATTTCGGGGAATTCATCTTTAAAAATTTCTTTTGCGACTTGACCCTCATATTTGTACGCATATTTCTTTTTAAAATCCTGCCAAAACTCGATTTCCTTTTCTGTGATTGGAGCACCATCATGTACCCCATGACCAAATTTCTCAATAGCTACCATTTTGAAAATGTCATGTAGCAATGAAAGTCGATCAATAAGTTCTTCATTTACCTGTAATCCATGTAAATTTGCTTTAACAGCTATAGAATTTGCTAGTTTGTTAACCAAGAAACAATGTTTTCTAATGTTTATTGGAACAAAGTATGTATCAAAGTACGCAATCGTTTGCTCATGAGTTGGAAGCTTCATAAGAAAAGAAAAAAAATTAAAGGTTAAAAAACCTTATTCTTTAGATCCCTCTGCAGATGCGGTAGCGCCTTTCTTTTCACTAAATTCAGCATCAACGACATTCTCATCTGTACCGGTAGATTTTTCCTGAGTATCTGATCCAGTTTCTGCTCCCTTTGCAGCCTCTTCCGCCTGCGCTTTTGCTGCGGCTTCCTGGTAGACTTTAGCTCCAATTTCTTGTACGACTTTGTTTAAATCTTCTACTTTTTGGTTGATTATCGCTGGATCGCCCGCAGATCTTGCTTCTTCAACTTCTTTAATGCCAGATTCAATTTTTGTCTTGGTTGCATCATCAATTTTATCTTTGAATTCTTCAAGTACTTTTTTTGTCTGGAACACAACTGCTTCAGCACTGTTATCAGCATCAACTTTTTCTTTTCGCTTTACATCTTCTTCTGCGTTCTTTTCAGCTTCTTCACGCATTTTTTCAACTTCAGCTTTATTCAAATTGCTGCTACCAGTAATCTTGATGTTTTGTTCTTTACCAGTTCCTTTATCTTTAGCACCGACATGTAAAATTCCATTTGCATCGATATCAAATGTTACTTCAATTTGAGGTACACCACGAGGAGCAGGAGGAATTCCTACTAAATCAAACTGACCAAGTAATTTATTATCATTAAACATGCTTCTTTCACCTTGCGCGATACGTATGGTAACGGCTGGTTGATTGTCTGCAGCTGTTGAAAATACCTGACTGTTCTTTGTTGGATTTGTAGTGTTTCTGTGAATTAATTGTGTAAATAC
>CAYOOY010000038.1:0-11349 GCA_964405725.1 uncultured Methanosarcinales archaeon
AAGAAATCCTAACATCGTCTAAATTTTTTCTCTAACTCCAAAACATTAGTACGAATCATTGTTGGTCTTCCATGTGGGCATGTAAATGGATGATCCAAATCTTGCAACTGACATAATACTTTTTTCATAAAAGATATTGTTAAATCATCACCTGCCATAACTGCAGCTCTGCACGCCATTCGCGTAATAATCTGCTCTTTAATACCATCAACGCCAGTTTCACCAACTTGCACAGCGTCAAGTACCGTGTGTATCAAATCAACTGGTTGCAATCTTCCAAATATTTCAGGAATAGATTTCAATACAAAAGAATTTCCTCCAAATTCTTCTAAAATAAAACCTAAAGAAGAAAGTAACTCTTTTTTATCTTTAATTACAACACATTGTGCCGCTGTAAATTCAAGAACTTCCCCTTGTAATAATTGCTGAATCTCAACTTTTTTTCCCATAAACTGTTGCATAAATTGTTCGTACATTACCCTTTCATGCGCTGCATGTTGATCTACGACAACATAACCTCTTGCAACTTCAGCTAAAAAGAATGTTTTATGAATTTGACCAAGTAAGGTTAAAGTTGGGATTTCACTCTGAGGTTCAACATCCCCACTATACACAACAACTTCATCTTGAAGTACATGTTGTACTGCCGGTTCATATGTATATTTAGATTCAGTTTTTACAATGGGTTTAACCAAAGGAACACCAAATGTAACTTGCTGTTCAGCTTGAATATCTACTTCAGGAACTAAGCTGTTTTTCTTCAATGTTTCTTTAATTGCATCGACAATAAAAGTAGATATAGTATTACCATCCTCAAATTTAACTTCTGATTTTTGTGGATGAATATTAACATCAACTTTTTCTGGATCCAATTCAATATGTAATACAAACATCGGATGCTTCCCTACAAACAACATTGAATGATAGCCAGAATATATTGCATCAGTAATTGTTTTATCTCGAACCCATCTTCCATTCACATATAACATTTGATGGGATCTATCATTACGTGCATTATAAGGTGTAGATATGAATCCTGTAACGTTCATACCTTCCTTTTCCAACGAAACTTCAAGCAAGTCTTGGGCGATTTCAACTCCTAACACAGATGCAACATTATCACGAGCACCTTCCACCGAAGGTGCAGACACAAGCCGATTCCCATTATGATACAACGTGAATGAAATGTTTGGATGTAATAACGCATATCGAGATACAACTTCTGCAATATGACGTAATTCCACTGCATCCGTACGCATAAATTTTTGTCGAACAGGAGTATTAAAAAATAAATCACGCACTTCAATACAAGTTCCAATTTCAGCACCAATTTCTCCATTGGAGATAACTATCCCTCCATCACATTGCATCAAATAGCCTGCAACATTTGTTGGTTGTTTTGTTATCAATCGAAATCGAGAAACAGCTGAAATACTTGCAAGAGCTTCACCACGAAATCCTAATGTGTTAATTGAATATAAATCCTGCGCATCACGAATTTTACTAGTTGCATGACGCATAATTGCATTTTTAGCATCCTCTTTACTCATTCCTTCGCCATTATCAGTTACACGAATGAGTTTTTTACCAGATTGTTCAACATCAATACGAATTGTCGTTGCCTTTGCATCCAATGAATTTTCAATAAATTCTTTAACAACAGATGAAGGTCGCTCAACTACTTCTCCAGCAGCTATTTTGTTGATTAATTCATCACTAAGGAGCTTGATTTTACCCATACAGAATCAGAGATATTTCAATTTATAATAATTATTGTAATCTAAGAATATTAAACAAATATCCTATACACCATATCGACGATCACGCGTTGTAAATGAGCGAACTATATTTTGTAAATCTACTAATTCAAACTCAGGCCAATATTTAGCAACAAAGAACCATTCACTATACCAGCTTTGCCATAATAAAAAATTTGATGTTCGATGATCACCACCGGTACGAATAATCAAATCCGGCTCATTTTTTAAATACATATATTCATTCAATTTCTCTTGTGTGATATCCTTAGTATCAACCATCCCCTTCTCTACATCACTAACTAATTTTTTCACACCATCAACAATTTCTTCGCGACCACCATACCCCATAGCAAAATTAACTTTCAATCCTTTATGCATTTTTGTCTTTTCCATTAAATCATGCATTACATCTTGTACTTTTTTAGGAAATTTATGCAATCTTCCAATAAAATGAATACGTACTTTTTTGGTAATGATTTTTTTGATCTTACGAAAAAATTTGACAAATAAATTCATTAAGTATGCAACTTCGGCCGTTGATCGTTTAAAGTTCTGCATAGAAAATGTATAGAGCGTTAATTCATCAACATCAGATTCCCCAGCCCATTTTTGTACCAATTTAACAACATTCTCAGCGCCACGCCTATGTCCTTCTAATTGAGGGATACCTTCCTTTTTCGCGTAACGACGATTACCATCCAATATTATACCAACATGAACCATATATGCTTGTTTTACACTGTTTATTAAAAAACCTTATGGATTATTGGATACACATATAAATTCCCACTTCTTACCTTTACTCATGAAAAGGTTCAAAAAGCACTACTCATCATTTAAATGCACGATAAAAGACAAATCTTGCAAAGAACTTTTCAAGTGTGTAATCAAATCCCATTCATCTCCTCATGAAATTGCGCTGGGTGCCGCAATAGGATTGTTTCTCTCAGCCATTCCTTCATTTGCATTTGGCATGATTCTAGCTGTATACATATCGTACAAAAAGGGGTACAATCTGCTTGCAACGTATATTGGAACATTATTAATTAATCCTTTCAATGCACCATTCATTTATTACACCGAATATAAAATAGGTCAACTTTTTTTAGGACAAACTAAAAATTTAGATTTATTTAACGCATGGGATACATTTACAGTGGATTTATTTCTAAGTGTTGCAGGAGAATTATATCTTGGTGCATTTGTTTTTTCCATAATTTGTAGTATTGCACTGTATTTTATTACGTATTTTATTATAATTGAATATAGAAAAGTGCAAAAAGCATATAAAGATAAACATCCTTCCTAGAATATGAATAAAATCCTAACTGCTGTACTCATTGCTGGATTTGGCGCTCAGATACTTAAATTAATTATTTTCTACTTTGAACACCGTAACCTCAAAATACATGACCTAATTGCAACGGGTGGCATGCCAAGTTCACATGCAGCGTTTGTTACATCACTTATGACAATCATTTTCTTAGTAGATGGACCAACAACCGGATTTGTGATAAGTATGGTTCTTGCATTCATCGTTATCAGAGATGCAGTTGGAGTTAGACGAAGTGTAGGAAAACAAGGAAAAGAATTATCAAAACTATTTCAATTTCATAAAGTTAGAACCAAACATCATTATGCAATTGGCCATACACCAATGGAAGTAATCATGGGAATTGTATGGGGTATTGCAGTTTCGTATGTTATTTACGTAATATGACTCAATAAGAAGTCTTCTACTTTCTCAATCACACGACGATCCTTTGCATGAGTTGCTTTTGTAATTGCATCTTTATAAGATAACCAAAGAAATTCAGAATGTTCATCAGATAATTTCACCTGACCCTGTAAAGCATTAGCACAAAACCATACTACTTGTTTAGGAATCTGTTTTCCATCACGCGTATAGTAATACGACGTCTCAAAGTTAAAATCGTTAACTAATTCCACAGTTAATCCAGTCTCCTCTTGGCATTCACGAATTGCTGCCTGCTCGACACTTTCATCATTTTCAATTCTACCTTTACATAAACCCCAATAATCATCATAATTAGCATATTTTAAGACTAAGTACTCTCGCTTCCCAGATTCCTTATTTTCCCTATATAGTATGATTCCTGCTGAATGTTCCATTTTCAAAACTCTGTCAACTTCTTATGCGCAGCATAATGCACAATTGTTGAATTTCCACCTTCATGCGTTTTCTCAGTTGAAATGAATCTCGCTTCTTTTAATTTAGTTATACGCCGCTGAAAACTCTTATAGCTCATAGCGCCACCTCGCTCTGAATAGGCTGAAAAAATATCGCCAATCTTCTCACCATTCATTTCTTGTATTAAGCTTAATAATTTTTGTAAATCCACATCAAGCCCTTCTTTTGGTTTAATATGAAAATCATCTACTTTTTTAATTGCTTGTGAGACAAAAACATTTGTAACAAGCCTACTACTTTTTTCTTCAGCAATTTGGCCTGCTTCTTTCATTAAGAACAATCCAACACGTACATCATTTGTTTCACAGCATTTCTCTACAATTTCTTTAAATGCGTCAGGTTCCCAGCAATTTTGTACAAATGCATATTCCTTTCGTTGTGCCAAAATACCAGCTATATCATTTTCTGAATATGCACGAAAATTAACAAATTCAGGAACTAACCTACTTCTAATTCGCTCATCTAAATCACCATACGTGTCACGATAATTAGTAATTAAAATAAGAGTCTTACGATACACATCTTCCAAAACTGTATACAAAAAATCTGTATCTTCTAATTTATCAATTTCATCAAATACAAATACAACACTTTTTTTGTTTAATACAGATATGATCATCTGCCAAATTTCAGTCGTTTTTTTATTTTGAATAAATTTAAATCCTAACTCTTCAGCTATATAGGTAAAAATCTTATATGTTGTATTCTCCTTCCAGCAATTTACATATATTGATACAATATCATCTGTTTCTTCCCCCAATTCACGTAACACATGACGGCACGCAGTTGTTTTTCCAACACCAGGAGAACCATAGACAAATAAATTTCGACCACTTTGATTAGAAAAAAGGGGCCTAATTGCAACTGCAAATCGTTGCTGCTCATTTTCCCTCCCATACAATATTTTTGGCTGAAAATCAAAGCTAAGGAAAACAGAATTACGAAAGAGCGTTTCGCCTGAGCGCAACATATTTTTGAACATAGACATATTTGTTTTTAGAGATTAACAATATATTAATTTATTGATTCTGTGTAGGCATTAAGTTTGTGTGAGCAGCGCCCTGACCTTGTATGTGCTAAGGCTTCAAAACTGGTCTAATTACTTGAATTCCTGACATATATGGCCAAAGAACCTCTGGAACTTTAACTGATCCATCTGCTTGTTGAAAATTCTCTAATATTGAGGCAATCACTCGCGATGTAGCAATTGCTGTATTATTTAGTGTATGCGCATATTCACGAATACCATCTCGGCGCACGATTTTTGTATTTAGTGTAACAGCCTGATATGTAGTACAATTACTACATGAAGTCACTTCACGAAATGACCCTTTTTTTCCATTCTGTCCAGGGAACCATGCTTCAATATCATATTGTAATGCTTGTTTGTTGCCAAGATCGCCAGTACAAATATTAACAACACGAAAAGGAATTCCTAAGCGAGTAAAAATCTCTTCTGAGATTTGTTGCATATGATCAAAATGTGTATATGAATTTTCCGGTTTTGAATACACAACCATCTCAATTTTATTAAATTGATGTACACGAAAAATACCTTTATCATCTCTTCCATGTGCTCCTAATTCTTTTCTAAAACAAGTACTGATTCCACCAATTTTGATTGGAAGTTCTTGTTCATCAATGACTGCATCTTTCTTTAGCGCAACTAAAGGATGCTCTGATGTCCCTATTAGATACAAATCTTCTTCATCTATTTTGTAAATAGTATCTTGAAATTCACTTAAATTTACACCGCCCTCAAGCGCTGCTCGATTTAACATAAATGGAGGCGCAACCATTTCAAATCCTTGTTGACGAATAGTATCAATTGCAAAACGCTGTAGAGCTAAATCAAGCAATACAGCTTCTTTTTTCATATATACAAATCTGGAACCAGAAACTTTAGCTGCAGTTTCTAAATCAAATAAATCAAGTGATAAACCAAGTTCAATATGATCCTTTATTTCAAAATCAAATAGAGGCATATCTCCTACTTGCTTTATTTCTTTGTTTTTTGAATCATCCTCTCCTACTGGGACAGATTCATGTAACACATTTCCAATACCATTAAGTGCTTTATTTCGTGTATCAAGTAGTTCTTCAACGTGATCTTCTTGTTCTCGAATTGAAGAAGCAACTTTTTTCATCTCTAGTATCTTTTGTTGTGCAATATCTTCTTTTTTTGCTTTTTTAGCTGCATTTATTTCCTCAGATACAAGATTTCGAGTCTGTTTTAACTTCTCAAGTTTCTTAAGAGCAGATCGCCAATCTTGATCATATGTAAGAACAGTATCAACTACTGATGGATCACGTCCTCTTTTTTTTTCTGAAGCTTTAATTGTCTCAGGATGCTCACGAACATAGGATATTGGTAGCATGTCAAGAATAAAGCCAGATCTAATTTATAAATATTGCTTAAGAAACTATAGATACAAAAAATATTATTATGGATTCTTACCCTTACACCTAAAAAAACACATCCCTTCTTTAGTATACGATTCAACAGTAAAATGTGTATTTAGCAAAGAACTCCATGAATCTTGTAAAAAAGAATGAACTTCCTTTTGTTTTTGCCATGTTTGAACACCTGTTTTGGATAGGACTGCCATAAATGTTCCATCAACTTTGAGAACTCGCTTAATTTCAGATACTAATTGATCAATATTTGTAACATAATTTAACACAAATATAGCAGTAACAGAATTAAACGAACAATCATCAAAGGGTAATGGCCCCTCTAAATTTCCTACAACCCGTTCAATTAACTTATCGTTAAATTGCATCATTTTTGTAGATACATCAAATCCAACTGAAGAGATATAACTAAATGCGCCACATCCAAGATCTAAATTCTTACCCTCAAAATTACTAAGTTCTTTAGAAATGGTTTCACGTATATTTGAGGGAATCTTATGTTTCCACATAAATGCTTCAGCATTCCAAAAAGAAGTTATATTTTTTGGCCAATCTTTAGCCCATGAAACATGTTGTGATAAATCTACTAATTCAGCTGTGACATCTTGCCCATATTGTAATTCAATCAACTTTTCTAAAAATTTAGCTTCAGGATCCATAACCGTTAGATTACCAACCAACATTTAAAAAAATAATGCAGCAAGAGTGGCAAATCCTTGGAATAGTAATCCACCCTGCAAACTATTTAACATAATTACAATAAGAACCATTAATATTCTACCTAAGTTAACAAAAATTTCACGACTTACAAAATATCCCATAACATCACTTGGTGTAGCATTATCGTATTCCAATGCACCGATAGGAGCCATTTTAACACCATGAGTTAACGCCGCCAAAATAGTTACACCAAATACATGACTTACAGTTGCAACAATTGATCTTAAAAACCACGCAAGACTATCAAATCCAGTTACCCATAAAATGATGCGACGTTTATTTGTATGATCACTATATTTACCAACTAGCCACACTACCAACGCAGTAACACCGGCTAATATAGATCCCATCAAACCTAAAGAGAGATAATCTTTGAGAATGAAAAATATGAATAGTGGCCAAACTAAACCATTTGCAACAACTTCTGATCCACGTGAGACAAAAAATAAAGAATAGTTCCAATGTTTTTTATTGATTATAGATTTCCATGAGAAATGATATTTGGTATGATCCTCCTTACTTAAAAATAATACTCCTGCAGAGAATAATAGCAATAATGCTGCAAGAAAAAATACTAATGCAAATCCAATATAGTGAATTAATATTCCTCCTACCAATGGTCCAATAGTCGCGCCAAGTACTTTAATTGCAGTACGGGTCCCAACTTCTTCACCACGATGTTTTTGATCAGTAATGTTATGAAACAAACAATGTACACCCATCCAATAAAATGCCAAAGAAACCCCAAGTAAAATTCCGGGGATAATCAATGATAGTTTTACAAATTCTAAAAAATATAATGATCCCAAATACAATACGAAAAAGGGTATGGAGAATAGAACTGAATGTCGTATACCAAACCTCGCACAATATTTTGCAGCAATTGGAACAAATATTGCAAAAATAACTGCATAGAAAATGTAAAAATGCAGAGTTTGCATGAGGGTATATCCCATTTCTTTGTATAAATATAAAGGAACGAAGAGACCAACTAATGATATGGCAAAAGAACGTAAAGCAAAGGAAACGTAAAACTGGTTCAATTTACTTTTAGGAAACAAATGCCAAGGATCGTTAAGCATGAGTATATAATTTTATAAAGAAATATAAGTTTTTCCTATTATGGACCTGTAGTCTAGTAGCTACACGGTATGATCTTTAGGGTTTTTAGATGTACTGTGCTATAGATGACGTCCGCCTGACTAACATTAGTTCAGAACGCGGGAGGTCCCCGGTGCAAGACGAAGTCTTACCCAAAAAGCTAAGATTTTTCGTGCAAGTCCGGGCAGGTCCATTTTCTTTTTTCCTTTATTCAGAATTAGGTTTTTTATCAATAACTTCTTCTTTATTTTTAGTAAGCATTAATTCTTTGAACAGAACCCACGTTAATGATAACACCAAAGGACCAACAACAACACCCATTGGACCAAAAAATATAATTCCACCAAAGATACCTAGTATAATAATAAGGGGATGAATTTTTGCTTTTTCTCCCATCAACTTTGGACGCAATAAATTATCAAGTCCTCCAACTATAAAAAATCCATAAACCAATAACCCAACGCCCTTCCACAAAAATGTAGATGAATCAGTGGTTACACCATCAAAAATTAATATCAATGCTGCTGGACCCCATACAATACCAGTACCAAGAAATGGAATGAGTGCAAAAACCATCATGATAACTCCCCAAAACAATGGAGAAGAAATACCAAATAATAAAAAGCCAATTGCACCAGCTGCTCCCTGTATTACACCTACTAAAATATATCCATATACAACCCCGTGCGTTATTTCTCTAAGTCTATAATAGATACGACGAGCTTGTGTCTTTTTTAAGCCAACATGACCGGGCACTCGCCTAAGTAAATCCTTACCATCTTTAAGAAGATAAAAACACGTAAACAATACAACAAGACCCGAGAGTAATAATTGAGGTATATCCCATAAGAAATTTGATCCCTTTTGAACTATCCATCCTGTAGCAGCTTTTATCCCTTCTTGAATTCTATATCCAATATTAGGGTCGTCAGCATATCCTTGAATTGTTAAACAAAGATTATTTGTACATCCATCGAGCACCCCGCCAGCCAATCGTAACTTAGCAAGCCCTTGAACAAGTTGGGATTCGAACACTAAGGATTTCACTAAAAAAATTCCTGGACCCACAACTAATAATACAAGAATAGCACATATGATTAATGATGAAGCCGTTTTATTTTTGATATACTTTCGTAGCCATCTGTAAATTGGAAACATAACATACGCAGTAATTGATCCAAGTATGATTGCAATAAAAAATGGTTGCAATACAAGAAAAGAAATTACCGCAAGGACCAACAAACCAAGAAGGGGGACATGATTTTTTCGAAGCATAATGTAGAGAAATAATTTTTATGTTTATAAAAATTTGGTTAAAATAGATTAAAAAAAAGAAAAAAAATTATTTTAATGGTAAAACATACACCCCTGTTGTTTCTCCGCCAAGTGGTTTACTTCTATTGTAACCAAAGGTTGTAACTGCCATAGCAGTCAATTGACCATCCAAAGATAGCTTAGAGAGACTTCTCACATCACCTGGAAGGACAGAGAATCGATCATCTTTTTCAATGGATCCAATACCTCCCATAGAGCAAACTTCTGCACTATAGATCCCTGGCCCATCAGGCATGCTTGCAAATCCAGGGTGAACTTTAGCATGTGGAGCTACCATCAAAATTCGACCATCTAATTCACATAATCCGTACATGTAGGGTGAACCAATTGGTTTTTCATCCAAACTCCCTAGAGTACCATCACCTTGGATTTGATACGTACGTAATACATTTGAAGCACTCAAATCAGACCCATCATCCAATTCGATTGTAGCTATACGCTTACCCGACATGAGAAGAAAATCTTCAATTCTATTACCAATAGAAGTCATTCTTGATTGCAAGCGCGTTCCTTGTGCTAAGTCATACCTATCAATTTTATTTGAGCAATTCTGAATATAAAATAGGGTTGTGCCATCTGCCATAACTTGCCCTGACTGAGCACGTGCATTTGTATGTTCATCTGAGACACTTGACCATAATTTCCCATCAACAGCGCCATCAAAAGACGCACTTTTTTCATTAGCTACATAGATTCGCTTACCATCATCTGGAAAAAGTAACCCTTCACCTTGACTATATTCAACTGTTGTTATTTCAAAGCCAGGCGTAAAATAACCAGCTCCTACCCACACTAACCTATCATCAACTTGCGTTGTTTTCACACCCAATATATGTTCACCCGCTGCTCTTACAAATTCTGCATTTCCAAATTTCATAATACTTTCCTCCAAAAATCGCAAAATATCAACTATTTATAAAATCAGTGAAAGAAGAAACAGAGTCACAATTCATAAATTAATTCAGAAAAGAAAAAAAGAAAAAAAAAGAAAGTACGTCTCTAAGACGTTGTTGTGTCGTCGGTTGTTGCAGCAGCGTCTGCATCTGCAGCAGCATCGTCGGCTTTAGCAACAGGCTTTGCAGCAGGTGCGGTAATGGTAGCGTCCTGTCTTGTTTTTCCTTTAACAACAACTTCTTCACCGGTTAACTCACCAGATCTATGTGCTACAATCTTACCAGCCAACTTAGTATCTGCTCCTTCGTATCCAGCTACAAGTAGAGCTAATTTTCCACCTGTTTGCTCGAACATTTTTAACCGTGCTTCGCCAGGGTTAAAGCCAGCAGCACAATCGCTTCCTGAAGCAAGCAACTTAGCTGAAACACTATTAACACATGGTCCACCAACAACGATTAAGTTCTGAGCAGCAGCGTCAGCAACTTCGCTATCAAGTTTTACAGCATCAACAACAGCTACACGAGTTAACTCTCCACCAGCAGAACTACTTGCTACGGCACCATTTCCAAGTACAAAGAACTGACCGTATGCTTCTTCACCGTAATACGTTAATGTCACTGTATCCTGGCTTGGGTCTGTGTTGTGTGTAATCTTTGTTCCTAGACTACTGTTAACATATCCAACATACAAGTTAGTTGTATCTTCGTAGGTTGTATCAGATCCAGTCGCAGCATAATGAGCACTCGGAGCAGATGTTACTTCAGTCTTACTACTTGTATGGCCAAGTGTTACGTTGATCCATTTACCACTAACTACATTTTCGTCCTTGTCCTCTTCACGGAACATCAAAGTGTAGGTTGCAGGGTATCCTGTTTTACTCGCATTCTCACCATTTTCCATCCTAACATAAGA
>CAYOOY010000039.1:0-10890 GCA_964405725.1 uncultured Methanosarcinales archaeon
ATTTTCAAATTGTTGTTGGCTTATACATAGCGCAAATTGCGTATATTCTCACAGTTCTTAGTAATGGCGTTGAAAATGGCGCTGATAAATTGGGCGAGCGTTACGCTCTAAGTAAAAACATGATACGAAGTGTTTTGATGTTTTGTGCGATTGCAGGAGTAGTAATGGTGTTATTTAATATGTTTGCAGGGGCAATTATTCAAAACGCTCTTGCGGGTTAAATTTGCCACAACACATAAATACATTAAAAAAATACGTATATTGTGGCTACAAAACAACGACTTCTCGAAGCTTGGAGAGCACATAAACTTATTTCTAATCAGCGATTGCTAGATGCATTTGAATTCGTTCCACGTGAAAATTTTATCCCACCACACATGATTAATGAAGCATATCGTGATCATCCACTCCCAACACTTCGTAATCAAAGTATTTCTCAACCAACAACTATTATGATGATGCTTCAATTACTTGAATTAAAAGAAGGACATACAGTTCTTGAAATTGGAGCAGGAGTAGGATATCAAGCAGCATTACTATCCCATGTAGTAGGTGATTGTGGAAACGTAATTACCATTGATATTATTCCAGAACTTGTTGCAGCAGCACATAAAAATATAATTAATCTTGGCATAACAAACACAACAGTTCTTGAGCAAGATGGAGGGTTAGGATATACTAAAGCAGGTTTATTTGATCGAATCATCATTACTGCAGCATGCCCTGCAATTCCATCTCCCTTAATTGAACAGATGAAAGAAGGAGGAATAGTTCTTGCTCCAGTTGGAGATATGAATAATCAAACACTTGTTCGTGGTATTAAAGTTGGCTCTCGCCTAGATTTAGATTTCTTTGGTCAATTTAGATTTGTTCCACTTCGTGGTAAACACGGCTTTGAAGGGTGAGTGAGATAATAAGTTAAATATTATTTTTCAGTTTTATCCAATCCGTCTAACATGCCAATCAAATTATCATATGAGAAATTCTCTAATGGAATCAATCTGAATTTTTCTTGATTCTTTTTACTAAATTTAACTTCTGATTGTTCTAGAGATGACAAAAGATCTACCTTACTAATAATTCCCATAAATCGAGACATGCCATCATCATTATGACACACAACATGATGTTTGGCTATTTTGTGCTGCTCTTCACGAAATCTATCGTCAGGATACGCAACAGTTTTCCAGGTAAATAATGAAGCAGATGAAATACTGCGTAAACCAAGAGAAATTGGCTCACCATCCTTATAGACAGTAAAATCTTCCCCTGCTCCAGCTGCATCTCCAAAATATAATCCCCTATGCTTAAATTTGACATTTCGTTGAATAAGAAGTTGCTTGAATGCTTCTTCAGTGACCCAGCAATTTACAAAATTTTGAATTTTAACTTCAGTGTTTCGTCCTTTCCACCCTTCCATCATGATTTTTTGTTGCGCCTGTTGTCTGTAGAAATTAATTAAGTGCTGCTCAATCTTATGAGATAGATAACGCATTACAATACTATATTCTTACATTATTTAAATGTTGGTGCAATCTGTATGTTTTAGTTAGGTTTAAATAATTACAATTATTTCTCATTATTATGAAACTCACTAAAGAAGATAAAAATCTAATCAAAGAAGCTAAAGACATTATTGTAAAATCATCAGCGGTTAATCTCAATTTTACCGGTGAAGTAGGGTCAGCCTTACTAACTACTAATGGAAATATATTCAGGGGAGTTTGCATTGGATATTATTGTGGGCTTGCTTCATGTGGGGAATATCAAGCAATTGGTGCAATGATTTCTAATGGTGAGAAACACATTAAAACGATTGTTGCAGTGTGGCTTGATGATAAAACAAACCGCTATAAAGTAATCCCACCATGTGGTAAATGTAGAGAAATGATAAAACAGACAAGTAAAAAGAATATGAATACTTATGTTATAATTTCTGAGACTAAAAAAGTAACATTAAAAGAACTTCTCCCACATCCATGGGGTGGATCATTAGAAGACTAATCTTCAATTTTTTTAAACACTAAACAATAATGGTGATGAACATTGGGAACAAAACTATACTTGTAGCCGTATGGAAATAATGTTTTATTATCTTGACACCATATTCTTTCTCCACGAAATTGATAATGCTTTTTCATACGAATAGCAAAATCCCATGCAAGGGTAATATATTCTCCCTTATGCATATAATTTTGTAATATTACAACTAAATGCCCACCAACATTAATTTTTGATTTCAAACTAATAAATATCTGCAGTAATCTATCTATAAAATCTTCATATGATTCTGCGTTTCCAAGATCATTAGCATCGTCACTATATTGTGTATCTAATTGCTTATCTTCTCTTTTTTTTGAAGCAAGTCCTTTCTTTTGCAGCATGGGTCCATATGGTGGAGATGTCATAACAAGATCAATTTGTTCAAGACCTAACGTTTCCCACACTTCATCTAATTTTGCAGAATTTCCTTCAATTACCAGCTGTTGATATTTTTGTTCGGCTCCAAGTGCTCCTAATTGCATTTGTGATTGTAATGTTTTAATACGCTCACGCGCAATATTGGCATATTTTGTTTGAAGTTCTATACCAATTCCTTTTCGTTTAGTATTGTAGGCAGCAACTAATGTACTTCCTGTACCAAGAAAAGGATCAAAGACAACTTGACCTGTTTTTGTAAAAAATGAAATAAATTCTTCAATCATATCTTCTGGATACTTAGCAGGATGCAACATCTCATTCTTTTTACGCCTAGCAGGATTGTGCACAAACCATGTTTTTGTAAAACGAAGCCACTGCTGCGCAGTCATCTCATTTAGTCGATTTTGTGGCGAAACTTCTCCCATAAAACTATTCACAAAGCTAACTTTATAAAATTATAGAATCAGAAAAGAATATAAAAAAGTAAAAAATAAAAAAGTTTACCGTTTTCGATTTTTAGCTTTCTTCTTAGTTGCCTTTTTCTTTGTGGCCTTCTTCTTTTTAGCTGGTTTTCTCTTAGCTGCTTTTTTCTTTGTAGCTTTCTTCTTTTTATTATCCTTTATCTTATATGATTTTTTCTTTTTGGCCTTCTTCTTTTTAGCTGGTTTTCTCTTAGCTACTTTTTTCTTTTTAGCCTTCTTTTTCACAGCTCTTTTCTTAGTTGCCTTTTTCTTTGTAGCTTTCTTCTTTACTGCTCTTTTCTTTCTAGAACCAGTTTTTCTTCCACGTGCCATTTTAGCTCGTGCAACATTTCCATTCTTATCTACAAAATAGAGGTAGCCAGATTCTTTTTTCACGCCACACTTTGCTACTACTTCTTTCTTTGCTTTTCCTTTTTTCCGACCAGCTCGGCTCATTTTAGCACGAGCAACGTTTCCTTTCTTATCGATAAAGTAAAGGTAACCGGATACTTTCTTAACGCCTGTTTTTTTTACAACTGTTGCCATTATTTCTCACCCTCTTTGTTTTATTTTTCGCTATACGAAATTCTTATGTCCGAGAAATACTTTGTCAGTATTTAAACTTTTCTTTTTTATCGACGAGGAATGAGTCCTTTCATTAAATCTCTTGCACGGTTCTTAAAAATTTTAATCTTAATCTTCCTTGTGTTTCTTTCAAATCCTCATCAATAAAAGCAACATTTATATATCTCTTTACATTCTTACCTTAGATAATTATGAGATAGCACATCTCAACAATTCAAAAAAGAGGGTGATGGTGAATGAGGAAGGTACTACTATATATACTAATGATGAGCTGTTTGATGCTTTCAGCAGCTGCGTTTCAATTTAATGGAACAGTATTTGACATTGATGGGAATGCACTAAATAATACAGTAATTAATATTACAATAAAAGATTCTGTAAATAGTTTTGCACTTGTTGGATATAATAGTACCACAACAAATGCAACAGGTCATTTTAATTTGACAATTGTTGATAATGCCACCTTTATGTATCAACCGGTTATTACACATCTAAATGGGTCTTACGTTGATTGGGTTGGTCAATCTCTCCCAACGTTTCCTTCAGTCATGATTCAAGAAATTGCAGGAACGCAGTTTTATTTGAAGCAAGCTGGAACAATTAATCTAACTGCAATTAATGCAACAGGTCAAACTGTTAATTTTAGTTACCAGATTAAAGATAGTAAATTAGGGTACTCAGTTGCTGAAAGTTTTTCTCCTGGGTCAGAAGTAACTGATGTACAAGTAGCATTACCAAGAGATAGAAATTATTCCATCATGGTTTATCCATATAGAAGTATGCCCCTAAGTTACAATTGGAATAATTTTTCTACAAATGCATCGTATAATTTTGGTGTTGATCTTTCTAAATATAATGTAACTACCAAAGTTGTCCATAAAAAGTTCAATACGTCATTAGGATTTGCCCATGTAATGGGATATATTAATGGATCTAATATTACGGGTTGGGATGAATTTACAGTAATCCCCTACATTCTTGAACCAGGAAATATGGTTCATTTAGAGTATGGTGATATGCCATATAATTTAAGTCCTTCATTTGGAGCACCAACTGATAATTTCTCTTCAGTATATGGTACATTTAATATGTCATTACCTTCAACTGTTGACACGAGTGAGATATTATTATTTGCAACCGCACGTAATGGAAGCACGTATTGGGGGAGCTTCATGAATATCAGTCTTCCAATTTCAACATATACTAACGGTACTCCATACTATCTAAACTTTACAATGTATCGTTTACTTGGTAATCCAGCAAATATCAGTATGTCAACAACAACAGGTGGTAATGCAAATATTTCAACTGTAAAACGAAATTTTACTTTGATTAACACATCAAATATTTCGTTAGTTAATGTGCAAGCACACGCAGAGGTAACAGTTGATTATTCTGGAACCATCTCTGGGCTCAAAGAATTTACATGGATGACAGACATTTCGCAGGGATCCACGGCTTCGTTGCAACTACCATTATTAAATGTGAGTGGTATCAGAGAAATGAACATATATGCTGGTGGTGGTAATTTGGCTCCTCGTAGAGTTGATTATACACAAACAGAAATTGCAAATGATTTGAACATTACCCTTACAAGCTTTGATCCTGGATCGATTGATGATCGTAGTACTAAAACAGGTATCAAAATTGCTCTGTATAAATCTAATAGCTCATGTGATGTTCCATATCCGATTGATGGGTGTTTAGTTGGTGGAAGTACCTCTGGAGGCGCAGAATTTGGTGATTTTAATCCAATAGGTGCTATCATGGGTGGTGGTAAAATTAGTTTTAGAATGGGATTGTATACAACAGGTATTGTTGTACATTATGTTAATGTAGATATGCTTGCCTCTGGTCCTCCTGACGCTTTGTTTGATAGTAGTTCAGATGAAGATACAAGTGGAGACTTTGAATCAGCTGTACGGTTTGGTTCAGGTGGTCCAACTACGTATGATTATGTATTGGTCTCAATGCCATATACTCCAGGGGGGGGAGCAAGTACTGGTCTTGATGATTCCCAAACTGTTAACATCTCAATTCCAACATTGTATGATGATGAATGGAATATTATTTGGAATACAACTGCGAATGGAACAAACGCAACGTATCTAAGTAATAACTTTTCACATTATACAGCAAAGAAGTCTGAATGGGATTCGTTATTAACGCCAAGTAATTGTGTTACCAATACAAGTAAACTAAATACAACAAGTCCATGTTTTATTAACACAACTGCAAATCGTGTATGGATACGATTACCTCACTTTTCAGGTACAGGAGCAACACTAAGTGGAACCACCGCTGCAGCTGCAACAAGTAGTAGCAGTAGTAGCTCAAGTAGTTCTGGTGGTGGAGGAGGTCTTGGAGCAGTTAATGGTATTGACTCAGGATTAGAAGGTGACTTCAAACGAAGATTCTGGACTTCAATTCAAAAAGATGAATCAGTAACACTTACTGCGGCTGACAAAGCAATTGGTGTAGATAAAGTTACATTTAAAACAACAGATACACAGTGGTCAGTGTGGGCACAGGTAAATACAGTAAAAGATTTCCCAAGCGATGTTGAAGCATATAGTAAATCGTTTTACAAATCATTTTCAGTTACGACATCACCAAATCTTTTACCAGACAAGATGACTGATCGTTCCATTGAATTTACTGTTTCAACTGATTGGCTAAAGAATAATAGTGTGGATAAAAAAGATGTTGTTCTTTTCAGGTTTGCAGACAAGAAATGGAATGAAGTACCTACAACTCTTGGTAGTGAAAGTGGCGGATATGTGGCGTACAGTGCGAGTTTGCCTGGATTTAGCTATTTTGTCATTGGCCATAAAGAACCAGTACAAGTTGATGCAACTAAAGAAGAGACAAAAGCACCAGAAATGAAAACGGATGAAGCAGCAAAAGCAGCGGCTAAAGTAGCAGAACAAAAAGAAGCTGCGTCTGAATCAAATACTGCCGCACTAGTTGCGTTAATAGTGATTCTATTAGCAGTGATTGGAGGCGTGTTGTACTTCATGAAGAAAAGGTAATTTTTTCTTTTTTTTTCTTTTTTTAATTTTCTGTATTATCCTATTCTGATAACATAATACTTATAAAAAGCAATATACTAATACTCTTTATGCAAAGAGTTGTCCTTGGTCTTAGCGAAAATGTCGTTATTCGTGCAGACATAGAACGTGAAATTGTTGCTCGTATTGATAGCGGCGCAATTACTTCTTCAATAGATACCACTCTTGCAAAAGAATTAGGATTAATGAACATCATTCGTCACAAAACTATAAAATCTGCTTCTGGTGTTGAAAGTAGACCAATAATTCAAATAAAAGTATCTATGCATGGCATGATTCTTGAAGATCAATTTACAGTAGCTGATAGATCCCACATGACGTATCCGATGTTAATTGGACAAAACATTCTCAAAAAAGGGAGGTTCTTAATAGATCCGTTACTATGAGAGCTGCTCTTATTTCGTTAGGAAGTACAAGTTCGCAATGGGTAGCTGATGCTATGGGAAAATATTTTGACCATGTTGATATGCTTCAACTCAGAAATATTGAGGTAACATTAGGAAGGGAAAATTGTGTGTTATATAACGGAGAACCAATTGCACAATATGATTGTGTCTATCTAAAGGGATCATTTAGATATGCTAATTTACTACGCTCAATTGCCTCAATGCTCGAAGGTAAAGTGCCGTACATGCCTCTTCCTGCAGACTCATTTACAATTACACATAATAAACTACTTACACATTTAGCATTGCAACAACACAATATTGCTATGCCAAAAACATTTATTTCTCCAACGGCAGAAGCTCCCAAAATATTACTTACTAAAGTTAATTATCCAATTGTGATGAAATTTCCTGAAGGTACGCAAGGTAAAGGTGTGATGTTTGCTGATTCATTTAGTAGTGCTTCGTCACTTCTTGATGCGCTTGGAGCACTAAATCAACCATTCATTATTCAGGAATACGTAGAAACAGGTGGAACGGATATTCGTGCATTAGTTGTTGGAGATAAAGTTGTCGCTGCAATGCGTAGACGCGCGCAGACAAACGAGAAGCGAGCAAATTTGCATGCTGGTGGCGTTGCTGAACCAATGCAGCTTGATAGAGATTCAATCGCCCTAGCACTTGATTGCGCAAAAGCGCTAAAAGCAGAAGTGTGTGGAGTTGATATTTTAGTCGGACCACTAGGGCCAACTGTGATAGAAGCAAATATTTCTCCAGGATTGCAGGGATTACAAGAAGTATCAACAATTGATGTCGCGGATCAAATTGCTCGGTATATGTTTGATAAAACAAAACAAATAGTTGAAAAAAAACATAAATTACAAGTAAAAGAAGTGATGAAAGAAATTCGTGAACCTTTAGTTAGTGAAAAGATTGTTACTCGCCTAACATTTCGAGGTTCTCGCATATTATTACCTGATTTTGTTGCAAAGATGGCTCAATTAAGTGATAGAAAGGAGTATGCAATAAAAGCAAAGAAAGGTCGAGTTGAAATCGAAGAATTTGATCTGTAAGTAATAAAGTTTACTCTGAGGGTTCCTTTACTTTATGTCTTGGTTTTCTGTATAAAATTAGATAGAGTATTGACATAATTCCAAGAGTAGGGGGAGTTAATATAAATTGAAGTGCAAACCACATTTTTTGTCGGTAACGTCCAGAATACCATAATCCTTGCGCGTACCAAATATAGATCCATATGTTTAGCAATATGAATCCCACTACAAACCAAAAAGGATTGGCATAAAATTGATATAATACTCCCATTTAATAAAAGGAGATAAAGCCATATTTAAGAATTTAGTTTCTCAACTCCACAAACGTTTATATTTAAATTTGTAAAAAAGAGTTTATGTTAGATGAAGTAGGAAGAGCATTAAGATCATCATTAATATATCCTCAAGATGATTCTTTTATCTTCAATGGAAGCCAATATTCGTATGATCCCTCTCATTTTTCTCAACTACATTTATCCTCTAATATGAATGATAAAGACATCACATTCATTGATGGAGGTCAAGCACATATTATTGAAGCGGGAAATTTTTGTGTGAGTTTTATTCGTATTGCAGCAGTTACATGTAAGGGAAAAATAAAAGATCATACTCTGCGAGAATTCTTTGTAATTGTTCGAGCTACTAACCAACATAATCAATTAATGTTCACAACATCTTTTTTCCCCCAGCAACATTTTAATGTGGTTATTTCATCAAAAGATGAATCATTAACTACTTCAAATAAAACGGCTACTATTACCTCAGTTGTAAATATGGTGAGACGATTCGGTGAATTACAACTTGCTTCATCTATTACTTCTGGATTCGTAGTTCTAGATGGTACTCTTGATGCGACATATCCAAAAGAAGAAGAATATCTCGCAAATCTTGGAGAGGATGTATGTGCTATTGCAAAATCAAGTTCCTTATTTATGAAATCAGGGAATAATGCTAATGTGTTTTTAATGCGAAAAAAACAAGGTACATGGCAATACACATTAAATGCACAAACATCTTTCGTAAAGTTGCATTCAAAAAGTAAACATGTGTTTCGTATGGATGGAAATTCGCAATTGGCACATAGCTTGCTTGATAATTCATCCGATCCCGTTTTTTTAGGATATCCTTATGGGTTAATTCTAAGTGATAAAATAGCACGAGTTAGCAATCATGAAAAACGACAAATGCAAACTACATTATTACTCGATTCACGAAATAAAGACATAGTTGAGTATCTCTCTACAACAAATGCGCATGATATTCTGGATAATCTGAGCTAGGATCACTATCGGTATCTCTGATCATTCCTAGATATACATCTTCTTGTAGTTGTGGTCGTGAAATGCCACGTAGAATTCGCTCTTGATCTTCACTTAATTGATCTTCTTTTCTATCGTGAAAAGTTCTTGCACTCTCGTACATATCTTGTTGTGTGTTATACATATAATCGAATTCTTGATGAATTGCTTATATACATTGTGTATCGGCCAGACAGAAAACCAGGAAACTTGCATAAATGTCTCACTTTTTCAGAAATTATTATGTGCTTTGATTACTATATTATAGCACAATGTATCAGATGTCACAATACTCTCCCCTTGAGAGGATTACATACCAAGCGCCTGTACGTAGCGACATTCATCTAGAGTACGCTGCTAATACAACATCAGGGCTTGAATACACAGCGCAAAATGCAATATCAACATCTATATATGCGCCTTCTTTGCCTCCTATGCCAAATCCCTCTTTTACTTCGTTACCTACTCCTTCATTTTCTCCTAAACCTTTGTACAGATCTTCAATTCAATACGCACAGGAAATCTATCAAACATCCTATTTTCCCTCCTTAGCAAAGGAAGAATTACATTTTTCTCCCGAAACATTTATTGCTCCTGGCTTTGTTGGACAATTTGTTGGGTCTGCAGGAGAAATCGAGCATTATATCAAAGAAGCATTTGAATTAACTACAGGAAAATCACTTCCTTCAAACATTAACATTAGTGTTTTAAACGAACAAGAATTCCGTAAAATTGCGCCATCACAAGGTACAATTGGCCTTTCAATAAATCGAAACCATTGTGGACTAGTTTCGGAAATATTTGTCCTTAATTCCGATATTGCGCGTGTTATGCTTACATTAGGACACGAAATTGGGCATGTTTTTTCGCCAACATTAGGTAATGCGCAAGATGAAGAAGCAAAGGCGTACGCATTCTCCTTTATGTGGATGCAAAAAATACAAGAACACAATATTGCTGGATTACAAGATGCAGTAGTGCTTGAAAACCCTGCCAAAAATGGATTACATGATGTGGCTCTGCAATTTGTTGCTAATTTAGCATATCAACATTCGTATTCTGAAATTCATGCTGGTTTGGTTGATCGGAACATATCAATTGCCTCGTAAATATGTCATTAATTTTATGTATTTGTATCACTTTGAACATCTATGAAACCAGAAGATATTCTCATTAAAGCTGAAGAAGCATATATTGATGCAGTTGTTGAAGAACGTGTATTTGATATTGATTCATGGTCTCAATCATACAGGTTAAACAAGAAAGCAAGAGATATCACACATAATTACATGGCACAATTTGAACATCTCAAAAATGGATGCATTCAATCAACAGTATCTATGTGCAATAAAGTAGCTGGAACATGTTACGCAGCAGGAATCGGCGCAAGTTTGATTGCAGGCTCTATTCTTGGAGGACTTGCAGGAGTTGCAGCACATCTTTCATTTGGCTCAGATATTTCAGATACAGTACAAACTTCAATGCATATTGGCGCGTTAGGCGCCGGCGTGTTTGAATTCTATGTTGGTACAATTAGAAATGATTTACTTGAAGAAAAATTAGGCTATGTTCACAGAACATTTAATAGTGCAATTGATCAAATCAGAAGGGATAGT
>CAYOOY010000040.1:0-1610 GCA_964405725.1 uncultured Methanosarcinales archaeon
CAAAGTAAATATTTAGGAACACCCGAGGTTTGGACTACAGCTGAAACTGCTCTGGAAGATGTTGCGAATTCGAGTAATTTGCCTTTTAAGAAAATAGAGGGTGAAGCTGCATTTTATGGGCCTAAATTAGATTTTATGTTTAAAGACGCAATGGGACGTGAACAGCAACTTGCAACTATTCAACTTGATTTTAATTTACCTGAACGATTTGATTTAACATACATGAATGAAGAGAGTAAAAAAGAAAGGTTAGTAATGATTCATAGAGCTATCTCAGGAAGTTTAGAGCGATTTATGTCAGTTATGATTGAACATTATGCAGGACGATTTCCAACATGGCTCAATCCAAAACAAGTGCGAATTTTAACGATAAATGATAGTCACTTGGAATATGCGCAAGTTGTAAGAGATAAATTACGTGAACATGATGTGAGAGTGGATATTGATTCACGTGTTGAGAGCATGGGAAAGAAAGTACATGACGCGCAGACTGCTCAAGTCAGTTATATTTTAACTGTTGGTGATAAAGAACGTGACGAGAAAAGTGTTGCTATTCGTACACGTGCGGGTGAAGTTGAGTATGATGTTAATGCCGATGTATTTGTGATGCGATTGATAAAAGAAATTAAAGAAAGGGGTTGATTTTCTTTGATTGTACATGTACTATATTCATTAATTTTCTTAAGAAGTAGGGTTATATCGATTTCTTCCATATATTGACAATAAAACTAAATTGTTAATTACTACTAGATGATAGAGAAAACTTTAAATAAGGACACGCGTTTGGAAGATTTGTTCACGAATGCCAGGTTATCAGACAATAAATCCTCACATTTACGTGGGATTCTAGAGCGTATTTCGCAAGAACTAGAATGGCATTATGTACATCCCAATTATGTGGTGGAATTAGAGTTGTTTGTGGCAAACAAATATATTGCGTTTAATGGTGGTGTAAGTGAAGAATACCCTCTTATGAATGCTTTTGAAGAAGAAGCTGAGTATGAGAAATGGTATTCACAAAATACGCTTGAGTGTTTACAACGCAATTATCAACAAGGCAACATGACACCAATGATTAAAGATCGCGTGAACGCACTAAGTCATCAGCTTACACAGGTTCTTAATAGTCCTTATTTTCTACCATTAAAAGAAGAAATCAGATATGATTGTATTGGAAGAGACAAAAACCCAGCAATTAAACCATTTATAGTATTACCAGATGGAGAAGAGTACGCATTATTTGAATATGAGCCTTGAAACAATTTTATCCACTATAAAGGAACTTGAAAAGAAAGGAGTTATTGATTCTTCTTTTGCCAAAGCTACTAGAAATCACCAGTTGGCATATGCAGTTTTTTTTATGGATGAGGATCCACAGCAGCATGGGACCAGTAGGGAAGAGATTCAAAACCGTTTTCCCATCATGAGTGAGATAAAATCAAAAGAAGACTATGACATTTTTTACGCGGCTTCACTTGGAACAATGATTGGGCCAAAGGTTGACCAACTAGATGCATCCCTAAAAGATCGACCACATGAACGGCGAAGATGGACTACCTCATACAAGACATTAGTTACTGCAATGGAACAAGCAGGTGCTCAATCTGTGT
>CAYOOY010000040.1:1620-8229 GCA_964405725.1 uncultured Methanosarcinales archaeon
AAGTTATTTAATAGAATCTATAAACAGTAACTCCAATTTCTGAGGTTAAGAAAAATATGGGTACCAATCTTGAGAAAAAGGGAGGGAAATTTGCATCTATGCAATTTATTCTCCCTCCATCTATTAACAAAGAAGGAAAAATAGAGGAAGTGACCATTGCAAGTATTGCAAAAGTGTTAGTTGATGATTCAGAAATTAAGCAAGAGGAAGCTCAGCGAGATCTATGTATGAGTCTTGATTATGTTTTGGCCTCTGCGCCGGTAATGAGTCAATTTAATAAAATTTCTGTGACGCCTTATTGCAATCGCATTTTTGACCAAGTTGTACAGAATGGATCCAGTGAAGAAAAAGTGTGGGCGGCTAAGAATATTCTTCGTAGTTTGGCAGATTTCCATGTGGAGGCAACATTACGTTATGCATCTGTAGCACAAGGAGATCCATTTGAGAAGGCAATTAAATCTGCTCGTACGCGCGAATACGGCAGAGAAGAAATTACGAGTAGTTTTAAAGAAAGTTTTCTTTTACGAGCGTATTGTACCAGCTTAGGCGAAGATAGTGAATCTTTAGATAACAATCAAATTAATGTCAGATTGCAAGAGCTAGATCAACGAGATGATGTTGCTACATTGCTTTCTCTTTACAATGAAACTGTTGCTACAGATTTAGAAGGCATGCAACGCTTTGTTTCACACGGTGATACCAATCCAGGAAATTTCTTTGAATCACCGTTCGAAGAAGGTAAATATTTACTTACAGATTTCTCTTTTAAGTATGCACCCATTCAATTTGATCTATTCAAACTGATTGAATCCTTAGGATTAGATGAAACAAAAAAAGAAGAACTTCGTTTGTGGTATTATGATAGTGCACTAAAAAACGTTATGAAAGAAAAAGGAAAAAAGATAGATGAATTACTTACAAGAGAAGAGTATATTCGTGGGTTGAATCTTGCTACCATAGCACGTGGTCTTAACAAATCATCGTGGCTATGGGTTAAATCAACAAGTAATGATCAAGAGATCCAAAGAGAAGAAGCAAAAATCGCACGTGACCAATATTTTGCTCTTGCTAGACACGCGATATCAACTCATGCCACTGAAAGTGAAGATGATCGCTACGCAAAGCTTGAAGAAATGATACTTGGTTTTGCATCATCTCTTGAGGGAACATATGACACAACTATTGATCTTCCAACACATATTAAATCAGAGCATGTTATCATTCGATCTGGTTTCACAGAAGTTCGGCGACATGCTGCAAAATATCAGAAACAGGCTGGTGAGGTACGTGCGAACGGAAGAGAAACAAGAAGAGAGAAAGAAGAAAGAGTAATGGGAAAGTTCCTTTCACATTGGGATATATATGACATGTCTACATCAGAGGTTTCAAGTGAAGGCGAAACTCTTCCTTATCATCAAGCAATATACAAGGCTGCAACATTTTTCTTGCTTGGTCCGGATGGAATAAAGCGTGACGACATAGCCCCCTATTCAGAGGATATGGATGAGAGTTTAGATAGGTTAGTTCGAGGACATTATTTTGGTCAATCTGATTTTCGTCGTTTAGTTCCCCAAGAGCAGCATGCAGATAAAAAAGTTCTTAGGAACCTGACTGGATTATTTACTATGTATACAGCTCCAATTCTAGCTGGAGATACAAACTACGAGAAATTAGATCAAAGTCAAATAGATTCAGCTAATGCTGAAGCTGATAGATTGTTAGCCGATTTTTTTGGAAATCCGGATCCTAATGATCCGGTTGGCACTGTACTTCATGAAATATTTGAAAGAGGAAGAACGAAAGAGGAAGAGGTAGGAAGTACAAACGGTTCTCCATTTACATATCATACTGCTGAACAACCAGTTATCTCCGAAGTATTATCTTGCATGATTAATGGAGATAGAAATTATGACGATGAAATTCCTGCAATGACTCCACATAAAGCAGCATACAAACTGATAACCGATTTTGTTTCAGAAACATTTGATATTGATGCTGATTCACATATCCCGTATTCACCTTCGATGAATCTGACATTGGATAAAATCATTCGAGGAAATTACGTTGATTTCGCAGATCTTGAACACATTTTTACTCCCGATCATGCTAACTGTAGAGAAGTTCAGGTGGTTCTTACGGATCATTTTGGTCAACTCTTAGCGCCGATTCTTCGTTCAGATGAGTATCGTTATCTAATAATGAAACCACATAGCGGACCAGCACAAATGCGCCTCGAGCATAAAATTTCTGATGTCGCTAAATCATATGCTAGGGAATTTCCAGGTCGTCTTGGATCCTCGTTTAGTAGAATGATTCAATCTGCAGAAAGTCGGGAAGATACAAATGTCTCCCATTCAGAGGCTGCAACAGAACTATGGCTACGTGGCCATGATATACCAGGAGCCAAGGGAGTTCTTCCCTCAGCGATTGGTATAAATGAATTTGGCTTGACCTACATTGATGTTGCAAGGAAGCAAGTCCCAATTGCTTCTTATGGACAAGCAGACCGACAAATATTAGAGCTCAGCACACGAGGGATCTATGAGTTGGCACAACGCGTTGTAAATGGCACTGGCCGCACTACAATGCGTGATTATTCACCATTGATGGATACCGTGCTAAACAAATGGCGAACCAAAAGGTTGCATGGCAAAGAATTAGGAAGCTTGCTTAAAAGTACACTCGAGGGACAAGACAGTGATTTTGTAGACCTCGTTAATGGAACCTTTGCTGCAAATGTTGTAGCGTTTGCTTCGGCCAATTTTGTTAATATGATCTCGAAGAAGGAACATTACTTGCGTGATGGATTTGATGAATCAGCATTTCTAGAAACAGCAAATCTTGAGACCGTATTAGAAAATGATTACGATCTTCCTTCATTAGGAATTAACGAAGGTGAAGATACTAACGACACACTTACAAGAACTGAGATTCTATCATATACGAGTAATAAAGATGCCTACGTAGCATTACGTAATGTCATAGTAAGTGAAACTGGATCATCACTTAAACCATACAATCCACGAATGGATAAAATTTTAGCAAAGGTTCGAAAAAATGAGATTTTGTCAGAATCAGATTTAGAAGAAATATCAAATATTCCTGTCGAAAGTGTGGATGAAGATTTTCTAGATCAGTTGCATAGAAAGTCCGAAATATATTTGATAGAACTAGCTCATGCCCATAAAACGGGTCCTGAAGCAGTAGAAAAATTTCATTCTAGCTCAAATGTAGCAGACACGGCTTCTTTTCTTTCTGAAGAGGATATTAGAATGGTACATGAAGAGATTTCAGATATTCTCCAGCCAAATCTGAGTAAATTTGAACAGATTCGCGAATATGATGGATCACAAAATACAGCGTTAGTAAAATATTCAAAAACGCTTACAGTCACACCAAATATTCGTAAGGCGCTTGTTGAAGAAACAGGACATCCAATTCATAGATTTATGCATAAGATTTCACCATCAATGTATAGGATAGGAATATTTGGTGCCATAGCATCTTTAGCATTTCCTGAAACAGTAACAGATATCACCTCATTACCTGTAGAGCATGTTGCACAAGTTTCAGCAGGGATGGGCGTTTTTGGACTATTATCTAACTATTTTAATGGTGGAATGAATCGAGCAAAACAACAAAAGGGATGGGTAGCAGTGGCAATGAATGCTGCAATCGCAGCAGTAACAGTTGGTATGATAACAACCTCATCCTATTTTACCTTACCAAATACTTCGACAATTACAAATGATGGGGTTATTGAAATTGTGGAGCAAGCAAAAACGAATGCAACAAGTTCACAATTACACAAAGAGGAAGAGCACAAACATGAATTAACTCCTGACGAAAAAAAAGATGTAATTAATAGAAATCGACATGCATTCCATTATAACAGTACAATAGCTTCTCGAGAAAAATTTGATAGTGATGTCTATAAAGTATTTATGGCACTAGACGAGTCAAAAAAAAATCAAGTTAACTCTCTTCTTTCATCAATTGATGGTGCACAACTTCATAAAATATTAGCAGATAGTGATGCAGAAAGATTGATCTCAAATACAGCAAGAGAATATGGAATGAATAATGTAGATTGGCTTAGTGCCCTCTATAGTGTTATTGATAAAAATAAATTGATGTCATCCTGCCAAATTGATAATCATGTGTATATGGATGGAGCTAACAATCCTTGTCGTGAGGACATATCTAAAATAACACAGTCAAATGATTTTTCAGATTTTATACTATCTCATCTATTATTGGGTCACCGGTTTAATAAATATGAAATTGATGTGTTTTCTACCTCTGAATTATTTTACACTAAGCAAGAGCGATTGGAAGCTATGGCAAAAGCAAGATCAGAAGGATCAACTGATCCTCGAGTTGAGATGTGGAATTATTTGCCGAAGGTTAGTACAATAAAAATCAGTATTGATGAAATGATTGATCAAAATAGCATTTTAAAATACACTCTTCCAAAAAATACACCACAAGAGATACTTCCACATGTGATGGCCCATTACATAGCCTTATCTCGATACCATACATCAGTTAGAAATAAAATCGCGCAAAATAAAAACAGTGACTTTTTTTCATCTAGCATTCCGTCAGGTAAATTCAGTATTATTCCTGTTGGAACCGCATCAATGTATGATTCATGTAAAAGTATAAAGAATGATCCTGATTTAGTAAAAAGACATCTATGCCGAGAAAAGATTGATAAATCTATGAGAAAAATATGCGATGACAGATATAAGTTAATAAGTGATTTTCCGATTGCTCAGTATGGGCGAAAGTTTGTTGCAATGAATCCAGGTAAAACATATGAGATTGCAAAACAAAATGATAATTATCGGGTCACTTTTACAATACAAAAACAGCAAGGGTTTCCTTTTTTAGAGAATAAGACTTTTCTTTCAGATGGTAGATTAGCTCTTCCAATGTATGCAGATACGGGAAGTTATGAATCTAAAGTACGTATTATGGATAAAAATTGTGTTATAGAGCTAACTCAACCAATTGTAATTACCAATGGACGTATCAGCTATCTTACAAGTGCAAAAAAAGAATAATTAATTTTCTTAAGAATTGATGTTATATCTATCTTTTACTTTTAGAGAATAAACCGACGTAGACAAATAATCCCCAAACAGTAGAGAAAACTTTATAAATGACATATGATTCAGAGATAAAAGAAGAGAAACTAGGGCACACTCTTGAGGATAAGTTATCTCTTGTGAATAAAAAATTGTGGTGGTATGGGGCTGGTGACGAGTATAAAGAAGCTCTAAACGACTATACCACAATGAAAGATGCTATATTTAACAATGGTACCTATACAGAAGACTCCCATATGGGTTCTTTTTCTAGTGTGCAAGATTATGCAAAATGGTATTGTGAAGTAGTTCCTAAGTGTTTGGAAAGATTGTATAAACAGGGAAAGTTGGATAACTCTGTACGCAGACAAATTGATCAGTTGGGAAAATCACTTATTCCAATTATTGAAAGTCCGTCTTTTTTACCAATTGTTGAAGAAAAAACTGCAGGGTATGTAAGTACTAATGGAGGTGAAGTTGTAAAACCGTATTTGGTTCTTCCAAATGATGAGAGATATGCATTATTAGAAAATGATTCTTGACGATATTATGAAGATGTACGATAGGGCTCGTGCACAGGGACATGTTACGGATGAAGTATATCGTGTTTCAACAGATTTCTTTACAGCATCCCATGTACATTTTGAAAATGAAGAAATTGATGGGATCTCACGTGAAGATATTGTTGAAAGATTTCCAATTCTGTCATTATTTGAAACTGAGCAAAGTTTTCGAGACTGGGCAGATCCTGCTATTGGAAAATTAGTTGATGAGGAATTAGGTCGCATATCAGGATCATCTGTAAAAGAAAAACGAACGTTTCGAAAAAATAATAGAAAATTGCTTAACCAATTGGGTCAGGAAGATTTGTTTAAGTTACCTTTTACTGAAACACCTTTTTCAAGTAATTCATTATTAGCACGTTTGGGCGGACGAATGTCAAGGCTTAGATTTTATTTTCCTTCAGGACGCGAGATACAAGGATTTGTTCGTTATATACCTACAAAACGAGAACAAAATGAAGAAGTTGCACAACGAGATCTTGCTCACCTTCTTTCAGAAGAAATATTACGAACAGAATATACACAAGGTAGAGAAGACATTTTCTTAGCATTACATGGGGAATCCGTTCTAAACGATTTAATTTCCGATGAACCATTGCAAGCAAGAGAAGGTGCAATTGATGCTTTGGAAAAATTAGCTCGTGTTACCACTCATCTTACACGAGAGTATAATAATTATCAAGTTGGATTGAACTATAATCCTAAAGCACAACGAGCTATTGAAATTGCACAAGATAATAAATATGATGGAGCTAGAGCGCAGAGAGCGTTTGTTGAGAACTTTATTACTCGAGCGTATTGTACTAGTAAGAAGATTGATTATTCTGAATTAAGTAGAGAAGAGAAAAACGCATATATTTCAGAAGTCAAAAAGAACAAAGTCGTTAAAGATTTAATTAATGTATATAGGGACACAGTATGTAAAGAGATTGATAACGCAACTCATTTTGTAA
>CAYOOY010000040.1:8239-10796 GCA_964405725.1 uncultured Methanosarcinales archaeon
TATGTTTCTGTTTCTGTTTCCATAATTACTGGTTTAAAAAAATGTTATTTTTACTAAAAACCGTGGTTGGCAACTACATGATTTTAGTTTTGATTATGGATTACTACAATATGATTTATTCTCATTATTAGAAACTATTGGCATATCTGAGGGAGAAAAGGATACATTAGTTAGTAAATTTTACCATAACATGTTAAAACCAAATTGTCATGAGCAAGGGATTAGAGCACCAACATGGGAACAATTTTCACACGGATATGAAATTGCGCGCGTTGCAAAAGGGCTTAGTAAATCGTCTTGGTTATGGTCACCACGAGGAGATGCAGCAACTGCAAGAAAAGAAAGAAATGAATATTTAGCAAGGTCACGTGAATCTATTTCAACTTTAAAGAAAAATGCACGACGAGGGATGAAAAGGAAATACAATAGATTGGATCAATTAATCCAAAAATTTAATTCAGACATACTTGGAGAAGAATTTGACACCTCTATATCATTAGATGAAGATTCACACATTGCTACTGGACATCACTTACACACATCGTTTTTGCAACAAGATATGTTTCAAGTTGAAAGAGAGAAAAGTATTCAAGCAGAAAGATCTTTTGATACAAGACTCGTAACACCTAATGGTGGGACAGCAATAGTAGACACTGAAGAATTATCTAATGAAGAAAAAAGGTATAGGAGACTGTATGAACATTTTAAAAGAGGTTATGAACGCTCACAAAATAATCCTACTCTATGGGAAAGATTAAATGGTATTAGTCGAACCAAGGTAAAACCATATAGCCCGGAATTACACCAGTACTTAGATATGTTGGTAAAACGCGAAGAATCTAAGTGGTGGGATATCCTTAAAGTCAGGCATACATTTGGTGCCTTATATGGATTAACAGATGCAAAAAAAGACACAGTAGGTAGCACAATGCTCAGAGTTGGTGTGGGTGCCATTGTAGCCGGAGCTACAGGAGTTATAGCGAGCGGTTATGATATGGCTCCTGAAAGCATTCAACCACTTTTTAATCATGCCAGCAAGTACCTGCTTGATGTAGGAATTTGGAGCACATTAATGAATGGCTTCTTACAAGCTATCAAGAACCCATCTAAATTAACTTCTGCAGTAATGAATACTTCACTTGTTCTTGGTATGGCAGGAATTGAGTATCAAGCTCATCAAAACCACAAACCCAAGGTTGAAGATGTACGATGGGTAAGAGCACTCCCCTTGGTAAACAAACCTGAAATAGCAAAGAAAGACGAAGGGAGTGAGATTCCTAAGCCAGTTACAGAGACTAAATCAGTTGCAATTGAGGAAACAAAATATACTCCAAATAAGGAAGCAGTTAATAAGCGAAGTCTGAGACTACTAGGTTCAGTTGGAAAAGAATATGCTGTATCGTTATCATCAGTACATCCATTTGTCGGAATGCTTGTATCTGAATATACAAAGAAGGAAAGAAGGTGGCACGGTGTTATCGATTGGAAAGATCCATTTACAAAAAAACATGTAGATTTAGATAAAATATTATTACAAGACTTCATTACAAAAAGTGACCCTTCAATCGTTCAATCCATCTCAAGATATGGGAAAACCGGTGTCGAAATGAACAAATGGATGAAAAGAATCGATTCAGACGCATTACATCGAATCCTGCGTAAATCTGGTATTGAGCAACAAATATTTGAGACATGTTCAGAAATAAAATGCCTCTCTCCAGAGCTAATCCTTGCAATGTACGTTGTAGGAAATAATCCAAAAGATGCACAATATTCGGCATTAATCAAAGGAGATCATCTTACATTTCGCCAAAGAATAATTAATGGTAGAGAAGAGTATTCTGTGTTTAATAATAAAGGACACTTAGATTTCCGAATCAAAGAATTGAATACTATGTTAGAACAAAGGGAAGTTGGTAGAGGCCTAGGTTTTAGGTATGCAATACCTTCTCTTTTCTTTGCATCAAAAAACATAACAAAAGAAATGGCAGAAGAATATGGTTTCAATATAGGGCACAATACCAAGAAACATGATTTACCAAGAATAGGAAAACAGGATCTCTTCAAGTTGCATAACCTATATCCTCCAGAAAAACCTCACGAACAGGTTGCAATTGTATTGGCTCATTATCATGTACTTAGAATGGCTCACCAACGAGAACAGAACATACGAGAACAGCGAAAAGATGAAAAGTATGAGGGTAACTTTTCACATTCCGTAGATGATGTTTCATATAGATTTATTAAACAGAGTTTCGGCTGTCCAGATGATAGTTCAAATGAGAGTGTATTATGTCGAAATCTACGTGACACTGGATCATCCGAACAGTGTCAAACTAAGTATTCCAATTTTGCTGATGATTTTGGTTTAGTTATAGGAGATGACAATAATGTTCTAATGCCAGGAACATATGAGAATATTCATTTACATGGAGCACTTCCAGATGAAGGGTCAATAAATTACTACATTCGAAATGAATGGAATAGCTTCTTATTTGATTCTGATGCTAGTCAAATACACATTCCAATAAATGCTAAGCCAGGGACATACATTCTT
>CAYOOY010000041.1:0-10345 GCA_964405725.1 uncultured Methanosarcinales archaeon
GCTGATGTTCCGTACTTTCTTGCCTTGCATTCCGGACTAAAATTGGATACAAATGAGCATTTTGTAGGAGGACGCAACCTTAGCCGTAATTCATTTACTGCGAATGCAGAGAGAGCCTGTAAGAGATGGGGATTCCAATATAACCCTAAAAGATTAGAAAAAGAAGAAAGACGTCTTAGTCATATCATATTATATGATGGGGGAAAAGGAAAAGCAATGTCTCTTACATCATCGTGGAGAAGTACACTTAGGTCAATGCCGTTTCATAGACGATACATACAAGATAATTGGATAGAAAATGATTAATAAAAATATATATCTCACTGCGCGAGAAGCTGCACATGAATTAGGTATTCCTCTGCTAGATTTTGTAAATTACAGAATAGATAATAACCTTGAATCATTAACAGAAGATGGCAAACTTTTCTTTAAACGGCAAATGGAACCACCTAAACCAGAAAAAATTGAAGTAGAAGAAGAAGCAATTGGTGGAACATACGATGATATCATTAGGCAACATTTAATTGATTGGAATGTTCCAGGAAGATCTGGAATTGATATACACACAAGTGGATTATATCAGGCATTAGAAAAATCGTTCCCTGATAAAAAACCAGAAGAACTATTACGAGCAGCAAATCGGCGAAAACGTATAGGGATGTTTTCATTTGATGATACGACTCGAATTTTCGCAAATGGAAATTTAATTGATAGAGACATTCAAGGAAAAAATGCACACCTTCTTCCTCAATCAACGCTTGATGAATCTGTAACTTCATATGTACTTGACTTAATTGATGAGCGACGTAAGCTCAGTTTACGCCGTGGAGTCCATTGTAAATTTGATAACTTCAACTCAATATTTTCATCAGATTTTCCAGATTTAGACGCAATAACTGTAACACAAGAAATGGCAAAACATGGAATGATCCGTATATACCCACGTCATGGTGGAGTTGACTTATATCTAAATGATACATGGAAACCTACAAAACCAAAAGAGGAATCTTTGGAAGCAGAATCTACAAAAACGTTCATGTACAAAAATAAAAATGCATGGCGAGATTTTAGACACCATTTTTCAGATTCAAATTTAGGAGTCAAATCCAATCAAAGGGCATTGATCTTGGGAGGATACGGTGATGAAATTCCTGGTTTACAAAGAAGAGAGATTCAAAATGTCGATGTTATAGAAAAAGATAAAGATAGGGCATCACAGATTAAGATAACATACCCAGAAACTGATGTACATGCAGAAAAATTAATCGATTTTCTTAAGAGTACTTCACAAAAATATGATGACATAATGCTTGATTACGAGGGCCAATTAACTGAAGGAAAGTTAGAAGAAATGGTGTCTGCTGTGAGCAGATGTAAACCACACGCATCATTTGGAATAAATATCCTTGGACGGCGAGAGAGTAATAACATTACTGATTTGTACTTAGATGGATTACTTGATGCCAATGGATGGTTAGAAAAAAATAAATTGAAGGATCATATTCCTGATCATTTAGTAGATTCAGATAGAAAACACTCACTTAGAAGTTATGGGTTATCGGCTTGGTTACTTCGATGTGTTCATGCAGCGCATGCACCTCGCTTTAATGAAAGCCTTTCTGAATTCTTAGGAATGGCCCAAAACGAAATTGCTCCAAAAAATGACCCGTCGCGTAAAACATCAGATACAATATTACATGACATCCGTACTTCAATGGATTTAATTGAACTAACAAAATCAGGGCTTGATCAGGAAAAAATTGATCCCATGTGGGCAATTGCACGAGCTATATATGTCGCAAAACCACATTATGTACAAGATCATGCACGACATCTTTATAGAAGTGTTGGAAAACAAAAAAATGATTATTATACAGATATGGTATCATTAGAACAACCTCAATTACTCTACATGCAGCATTTCAACAAAAATGAGTGGAAAGATGCTAAGTTTAGTCCATTTAAAGATTTTCTCATGGGAAAAGAGGGAACTAATAATCCTAGAGAGTATCTCATACAAAAATTTGCGAATCTACCTCGAATGGATAAAGTTAGATTGCAAAGAATGTTTCGTCCCCTTAGAGATGAATTAATAACTCGATATCAGACATTATTCATGCAGGAAGAATTACCCATTCGATCGGCAATTCCTAATTCAAAATATGAGGTGCCAAGACCAATAATATGGGAAGCTGCATCTTTATTACACAAACAGTACAGCTCAGAACAAGTAAAAGAACTTTTTCCAGGAATTGATAACAGCATATCTCGTATTAAGCAGCTAATGGGAGATGGATACTTTGATAGTTACTTTAGGCGATTAGATGGAATACACAAAGGTGAATATAATGACAGCAAAAAGTGAAAATAATAGAGCACAAATGGCAGTTGCGATTAAGTACTTGCGAAAATATCGCGATTTACTCTACACAGTTGGCCACATAATTGGATCCAATACAAAAACTCAAGAAGAGATTAGATCCCTCGATGATAGAATAACTACTTGTACTAACGATATCGCTGGATATGATACAATATTAAGTCAAACTCAAAATAGCCAAATTACAAATGGAGTTCAAAGTAACATCACTTCATTTCTCAAACAAAAGAAAGAAGATGAAGAAGAAAGATTGAAGAAGTTCAAATCGGAATTGGCAGAAAAAAAGAAATACATCGATACAATTGTTCAAACACAATCTGGGGTGCAAGATGGCACTACAATTGAATTTTTGGTAAATCAATACAACGGTACTGTTGACGTATTACTGCCCGTGCAAGAAGAAGATATTGGACTTAGCCATAGACCATTGGAAACTAAACTCTATGAAATGATACAAGAATCATGTTATAGATTAGATAGGAACCAAGTTGAGAGTTCATTTGGCGATGAGAAATTTATAACAATAAAACTAAATGGAGTTACTAAAAGTAAAGTAGCACAATACATAATGGATAATAAAACCCCTTTCTTTAGTGGAGAAAGGGGATTGTATAGTACGTCTCTTAACCTAAAGGCAGCAATTAATTTTTGCTTCTCCTATCTTCCAACTGATTTTATTGGAAGTGATGTGGCATCATCACAAGAGATTACAGATCAGCAACCTCAAATGTCCCCCTTGCTTCCCTCACCAACTACTGATGCACCACCAAAGATTCAAATCGATGGTAAGGATCAGTTGTATGATTGGTTAATGCAAGAACAAGATAAAGTTGGACCTTTAAAAATTGAAGGAACATATGTACTTGATAAGTGTGATATCCCGTGGCTTGATCCCAGCAAAAAGTATCAACTTCCGGGATATCTATCAACACATAGAAAAAGATGGGAAAGAGCAAACGCAAATTAGGAATTGTAGGATGAAACCCTACACAATATAAATTCCATCAAGTGCGTGTTTAATTATTCCTTCGCAGTTTTGGATTTTATGAAGTAGCTTAGAGTCAACAGCCGCTTTACGAATTTGACCACAGCGATCCATAATTTGAGCAAGAACTCTAATGACATCTCCCTCCAATAAATTAGTGTAATCTAAAATATCAAAAAATGTCTTCCCGTTATATATTGGGTGAACAAATACTGTAACAACATCAAGATTTTCAAAGTGTTTTTCACGAGATAGGTATTCGTTATTTCGTAATTTCCTTTTTAGATCTTTTAGTTCTGCTTCCTTGAATTTTTGTTTAATCTTATGCCCTTCACGTGGTTCATATACAAGAGCTGCGAGCGCCAGTAATATTTGATAATCACTAAGCGTATTGACAAAGTTAGTTGCAAATAGTTCTCCCATTGTGATTTCGTCAGCAAAGATATGGGAGCTAAATTGGCCTTTAGTGGTTATTTTTAGTGATCCTTCTTCTTCTTTTTGTACATATCCATGTTTAGTTAATTTTCGCACAATACTATTGTACCGAGCAAGAAGTTTTTTGGAGGGAACCGTTGCATAATCCACACCAAATTTTTGATATGAAAAAAAGCTCAAACGAAGTATATGTTCAATTTCATCAGGTGTTTTTTGATCAATCAGATTCAATACAGTATTTACTGATAACCTAAATTGTGATTTTATTGGTTCGATATCTTTACTTGTTAATTTTTTAACTTTCGAATAATTAAAGGTAGGTCTATAGATCATACTTATGGCATACCCAACAGTATCAATACCTCGACGTCCTGCTCTACCTGCAATTTGAAAATATTCTTTTGTGTTTAATGGCCGAAATGAAATCCCATCATATTTACGCAATGAATTAAAACATACTGTTTTTGCAGGCATGTTAATTCCAACTGCAAATGTTTCTGTTGTGTATAACACGTTTATTTTTCCTTGTGAAAAAAGATCTTCAACAATTCCTTTTAATACCGGAAGTAAGCCCGCATGATGAAATCCAATACCTTGGGATAATGTTTCACGAAGTAGCCTTGTAGTTTGTAGTTTATTTATATCGGCTGGTGCATCATTAAGTCGATTCGCTACAAATTGAGTGATCTCTTTATTTGGTTTAAACATATTTTTTCTTGCTAGTTCTTTTGCTTTTTGTTGACAATCTTTACGTGAAAATGAAAAGAATAAGCAAGGTAATTTGTCTGCTTTTAATTGATTGACTAATGTGATATGTGAAGGAAGAGGGGCTCTTTTTTGGTCTCTGCCACCCCTACCACTTCTTCTTGAACCCCGATCTCCCCTACGAAAAACATTATCGTAACTTGGAATTTCTTTTGCGTTCTTAATTTTCTCAAGTGTAGTCAGTCCTAGTTCATAATCAAAAAATTGATGATTCAATGGAACATGACGTTTTGTGGCAACAACTGTTGTTACTTTATGTTCTTTGATTGCTGAGATCCAATCACTAAATTGTTCTGCATTTGGAATGGTTGCTGAGAGACATAAGAATCTTACTTGTTTAGGGCTGTAAATAATACTTTCTTCCCACACGTATCCTCGCTCGATATCATTAATATAGTGTACTTCATCAAATATCACATAGGCAACGTCCTTTACTTCTTCATCATTACTTACAACCATATTTCGATAGATCTCAGTAGTCATGATCAAGACTTTGGCATGAGGATTGATTACAATATCACCAGTCATCAACCCAACTGTATCTTCACCATAATCTCGAGAAAAATCTTTATATTTTTGATTTGAAAGTGCTTTAATTGGTGCTGTATAAATGATTCTTTTTTCATCTTTAGAATGTTTATGAATTAAATAATCCGCAATCAATGTTTTTCCAGATCCTGTTGGGGCTGAGACAACAACGCTTTCATTTTTCTCTATCGCATTGACTGCATCTTCTTGAAAAGGATCTAATGTCAAACCATGTAATTTCATACATCTTAAAGAGAATGTTGATATATAAAACTTGCTAACCCCTTTGCTTCTCAAAATATTTGTAAATTGGCTGTTGCTCTTTAGATTCTTTATTTTCTTGCCTTGCTAAGACAAATAATAGATCGCTTAATCGATTAACATAGCGAATAATTTCGGGATTAATGTTAATTACTTTTTGAACGCCAACTAATGTTCTCTCTGCACGTCTTGTAACAGACCTGCATAAATGAAGATAGGCACTCGCATGCGTTCCTCCTGGAATGATGAATGCTTCAGGCATACCAAGACGCTCCATCACATCGTCAATATGTGATTCCAACTCATCAATATGACTTTCACGAACACGTGGTGCTTGATCATTAGATAACGCGCTTCCACCCAAATCCGCCCCTACTTGAAACAAATCATGTTGGATTTTCGTAAGCGACTGCTTTATTTTTTCATCGGTAATATGACAGATAGTTACACCAATTACTGCATTTAATTCATCTAGTGCACCAAATGCTTCAATTCGCGGATCACTCTTATCAATTTGACCACAACCAAAAAAAGTAGTTGTCCCCTTATCACCCATTTTTGTATATATTTTCATATTCTCATTTTTACATTTAAATTGGCCACGTTATACTTGGCTAAGCAACATTACATTTAATCACCAATTGTAATCACCTGATCTTCATAACTTCCATCACGATAAATCGTAATTCCTTTACACTTAGATTTCCACGCCAGAATATATGCTTCTTCAACATCTTTAATGCTTGCTGTTCGAGGAAAATTGATTGTCTTTGAGATAGAATTATCTACATATTTTTGTAGCATTGCTTGCATACGAATATGCCATTCTGGTTTTATATCTTGCGCTGTTACGAATACGTCACGAACATCCTTTGGCACTTCTTTAAAATGTTGAACATTACCACATAAAGATACCTTATGAATTAATTCAGGAGTATAAAATCCTCTTTCACGTGCAACCTCTTCAAATACCTTATTAAGAACTACTAATTCACTGCTTCCAAGAACTGTTTTTTGATAGCTAATTGCAAATGCCGGCTCACACCCCGCTGAAGTATCAGCCAATATACTGCGTGTTCCTGTCGGTGAGAATGCAAGACAAGTCATATTTCTTCTTGGTTTTTGTCCTTCAATTTTACTTAGTTCACTCTCTTTCCACGCTTCACAGGGACCTCTTTTTACTGCGAGAAGTTCTGAAGTTTCATACGCGGATTCTCGAATGAATGACGCAATCTTTGCTCCCATGGCAAGTCCTTCTTCTGAATCATATTTTATTTTTAGTTTGAAAAGCAAATCGGCAAAACCCATTATACCTACTCCTATTTTTCGAGTATGCTTTGTTATTTTTTCAATGTCCTTTGTTGGATACATGGTTACATCAACAACATTATCTAAGAAATTGACAGTGGTAGATACCGCTTTTTGAAGTTCGTCCCATTCAATTTCTCCAGATTTAACATATTTAGCGACATCAATTGCACCAAGAGGACAACCCTCATGTGGAAGAAGTGGGATTTCACCACATTGATTGGTAGTCTCCACTTCTCCTAAATGTTTTGCTGGATGTTTTCTATTTATTTCATCTAGAAACACGACTCCTGGGTCTCCTGTTTTCCATGCATTCATGGTAATTACTGAAAATACATCACGTGCACGAAGTTTTCCAAAATATTTCTGTGTGCGTGGATTGCGAATATAATATTCACGATCTTCCATTACTGCACGCATAAATGTATCTGTAATGCCAACCGAGACGTTAAAATTTTTTAAGATTCGTTTACTTCGCTTGGATTCAATAAATCTAATTATGTCTGGATGATCTACACGAAGAACTGCCATATTTGCACCAGGTCTAATTCCCCCCTGAATAACAACTTCTAAGGCTTTATCAAATACTTTCATAAATGAGACGGGACCAGAGGCAACACCAAAGTGTTTTTGAACCGGATCTCCTTTTGGTCGAAGTCTTGAGAAACTAAATCCGGTACCTGCCCCTAGCTGATGAATGGTTGCTGCTGCTTTTAGAGTCCCAAAAATTCCCTCCATCGTATCTTCAACTGGAAGAACATAACATGCAATTAATTGTGATTTTTTAGTTCCTGCATTTACGAGGGTTGGGCTATTTGGAAAAAATTTCAAACCTCGCATTAAGTTATAGAATTCTTCTGCGACTTTTTTGACATCTCCTTTGTATTTACGTTCAGCTTCAGCAACAGTATTTGCAACACGCCATAACATATCACGCGGTGTTTCTTGCCCATCATCTGTTCGTAGAAGATATCTCCTTTCAAGAATTTTGAGAGCTTCTCCAGAAAAATCCAAATTATCTTCAACATTAGTACTTCCTAATATAAGCGCATTTCTTTCTCGTTGTTTTTTTTTGCGATAGTGAAATAATATGAATGCTTTTGCGGTTTTTGCATGACCTTTTTCAATGAGGGTTTTTTCAACAAGTTCTTGGACGTCTTCAACCGTTGGTTTCTCAAATTTCTCTTTTAGTTCAGCAACAATTTCGTTTGCCAATGAATCTGCAAGACCTTTATCGTCGCCTTCAACAGATTTTGCTGCATTAAAAATGGCAGTTGCTATCTTTTCTAATTGAAAAGGAACACAACTTCCATCTTTCTTGATGATTTCCTTTATTGTTATTGATTCTTGCATTTAGTAACTGTACCTACACTAGTTCAAAACATTACTCTATTAAAAAAGTAATGGGAAAAAATGGGAATTTTAACTGCATCCGGTAGTTTCACCGCAAACTTCGCATACCATACATGTTCCATTCTGACGTAACTGAGTTGCTCCACAACCAGTGCAGGATTCTTTTTTCACATCAGTATCTAACATGATTGAAATAGTTTCTTTCTGAGATTCTTTTAAGGGTCCTTTATCAATTTCTGTAGGCTTAGTTGTATGGCTAACAGGAGATGCCATGCTGGAATCAACAGTACTTGACGTGCCTGAATCAGATGTGTTAGATGCTGAGGTAAATCCAAGCTCTTCTAAATCTTGCAGGAATTCGCGCAATTCAGAAATTACAGGATGACCCTCCTCATGTAACATCTCTGTTACAATTGTTGTTACACTAACGCCTGAACGCAATGCCATATGTATTGCATTAAGAATTGTTCTAATCATTGTTTGTTGTACAGGTATGAAACTATCCAAATTCAATGAAATTTCTCCAACCTTATTATTTTCAATTGTACTTTTTAACAGAACACTCTTTGGTCCTATTTTTGCTTTTTTCATGAAAATTGTTGTTGCAACAGACACACTTGTATTTACATTCGTATTTGCAAGTGGTGTGGTTGTTTGCACAGATGCTGTTTCACTTACTTGAGATCCTTGCGTTATTGGTGCCACTAGAATTTCTTTTAGCTCTGATTTTTCTTCAAGTGTCGTATTAAGCGGTTGCGAGAGTTTACATCCGTCACGATATAAGGCAACACCTTTAATCATCATCTTCCAACTATCATAATATGCTTTTTTGATCTGTTCTACTGTCCAATCTTGGGGCATGTTGATTGTTTTTGAAATTGCACCAGAGATAAAACTCTGCGCGGATCCGAGCATTTTCATATGCCCGTATGGATGAATGTAGCGTGTTCCTTTTGAACCACATTTATTCGCACAATCAAACACATCATAATGCTCTTCTTTAAGATGAGGGGCACCTTCAAGTGTCATGGTACCGCAGATATATTCATTTGCTTTTTTTATTTCTGGCTCGCTGAACCCAATTGAAGTTAAGAAATCTTGCGATCCATTATCCGTAATTGAATTAAAATATTCTTCACCTAACGTCCATGCATTGAAGACATATTTTATATCCATTGAATTTTGCATTTCTTTTTCAACGGCCTGAATTTGTTCATCCGATAATCCCTTTGAAGAAAGGGATTCTTTGTTTATTGCCGGGCAACCAGTAAGCGTAGCATGTCCAACACAATACGCAACGATTTCTCGTATTTGATCATCACTATATCCAAGACGTTTAAGTGCTTTTGGAACGGACCCATTAACTATTTTGAAAAATCCGCCACCTGCAAGTTTTTTGTATTTCACTAATGCGTAATCTGGTTCAACACCAGTAGTATCACAATCCATTACTAATCCTATTGTTCCTGTTGGTGCAAGAACCGTTGTTTGGGCGTTTCTAAATCCATGTTCTGATCCCCAATTAAGTGCATTATCCCATGCATTATGTGCCGCATCAAGAAGTGGCTTAGGACAAATTTGTTGATTAATTGCAAGTGGTGTTATTGTAAGTTGCTCATAATCCGTTTGGTTATAAGCTGCTCTTCGATGATTACGAATAACGCGTAGCATGCTATCTTTATTTGCTTGGTAGCGATCAAATGGCCCTAAACTTTTTGCTAATTCTGCACTTGTTGCATACGCATCACCTGTGAGAACCGCTGCTATTGAACTACAAATGGTTCTTCCCTGATCACTATCATACGGAATCCCCTGAAGCATTAATAAGGTTCCAAGGTTTGCAAAACCAAGGCCCAATGTTCGGTATAGGTAGCTTCGTTTGGCAATTTCTTCACTTGGAAAATGAGCCATGAGAACTGATATTTCAAGTGCTATGGTCCATAGTCGAATTGCATGACGATAGCCAGTTATGTCAAATCCTTCTTGTTCATTAAATAATTTTACAAGATTGATACTTGCCAAATTGCATGCGGTATCATCTAGAAACATATATTCACTGCATGGATTACTCCCATTAATTCGTCCATCATTAGGACATGTATGCCATTCATTAATTGTTGTATCATATTGAATTCCAGGATCGGCACTCGCCCATGCACAATACCCTATCTGATCCCAAAGTTCATTTGCAGGAAGAGATTTTACAACAGTGCCATCAATTCGTCCTGTTAGTTTCCATTCATTTCCTTGCTCTACTGCATGAAAGAATTCGTTTGGGATTCGTACAGAATTGTTGCTGTTTTGTCCAGATACAGTCATATATGCTTCTG
>CAYOOY010000042.1:0-10300 GCA_964405725.1 uncultured Methanosarcinales archaeon
GTCTTGAACATCGTCTTCGAGCTTATCCAAATCTTCGTCCAAATCATTAAGACCCTTATCAAGATCATCTAATTTGTCTTCGTATTTATTTTGTTTACTCTTGTCTTTGTCTTTAACAGCATCTTTGTACTTGTCTTCGTATGTGTCAAAATCGTCTTCATAATCATTATATTTTGATTCCAATGAATAAAAACTTGACCATAATGTGCCTGTTGGAGTTCCAGAACTTGAACTATCACAAGCGTCACCAATACCATCTTTATCAGTATCTGTT
Source organism: uncultured Methanosarcinales archaeon (assembly GCA_964405725.1). Classification (GTDB taxonomy): domain Archaea; phylum Nanobdellota; class Nanobdellia; order Woesearchaeales; family GW2011-AR9; genus CAYOOY01. Next base: position 275 of record CAYOOY010000042.1, read on the forward strand.
TGCGTTGGATTTACAATTGTTTTACAATTATCCTTGCTATCATCAATGCCGTCCTTATCTGTGTCAATTCCACTTAGAGGAGTTCCAGATGCGCCAAGTGTGAATTTGTCAAGAATAACGTTGTTTGCAACGTTTTGATCTAATCCTTTAACTTTTCCTTCGGGATCAACTTCAAGTTTTACCCATAGGTCAGTTGGCACAACAAGTGTTTTCACATTAAATGTTGCTGTTATTGTTTGATCCTTTTTTACACCAAAGATTTGTTTTGTCTGAGTATGTTCTAGCTTTTCACCGTAACTTACTTTTACATTAAAAGGTAAAACTAAATCTTGCGGACCTGCATTTTTAACACCAATTACAATATTAAATCCATCTGTTGTTGGAGTTACCTTAATTGTTTCAGCACTTAATTCAGTCATAGAAGGTAAGTCTAATGTAAAAATAGCTGGGTTAATGAGGTCTAGATTTATCAGATTTACATAATCCGTGGTTGGCAAAATAAAGGAAGGTGTGTTTTGTGGTGGCATAACCGGACTTACACCATCATCTTTCTTGGCTAAAGCCAAGCTACTTACAAGAAGCAATACAATCATTCCTGCAAATATAATCTTCATTAAATTTTGTATCTTCATTTTGTAATACCGTAACTAGTTTTTATGTATTTACTTGTTAATAGCAACACTCACTTATAAAGTTTTTGGTGAGATATGCAGCGTAAAGCAACTTGGTAGAAATTAACACAAAATATATATACGGCATATGTAAAATTTTTATTATGGGTATAAAAATAGGCCAAACCAACAGAGAATTTCTTAGTAACACCAGTGACAACAGAGCAATGACGCTACTTAGCATAGTAGATCGAGCAAACCATACAACTAAATTTCTAAAGAACGATACTAACCTAATCGTAATTGAAAGAAATGCCTCGTATTTGAATTTTCTAATTCAAGACTTGATATCTCACATTATGCCACAGCATACTTCATTATATATTGAACGAAAACCTTCATTTGAACACCAAAAACGAAGTTTGGCATTAGCGCGAATGTATACCAATTCCAAACCAAAATTAGGTCAACCTGCTCGCATTCTAGCTAGGACTAAAGGAATGGATAGTTTAGTTGAAAAAATTACTCGTTATGATCCCAGATTTCCAACCTTTGAACATCCCGACCATCCTGGACGTATTGCTGTTTCAGATTTATATGCATTTACTGCAATTGCATACAATGAATCTGATGCACGTCAACTTCATGAAGATATCTCCTCACAAAATCGATATAAAACTTCGTTAGTTCCCCTTGGTTCACCTCGTGATTATCTAGCTAGTCCAAAAAATTCAGGATATCGATCTTTGCACCAATATTTTACATATACTGGATCTATGGAACCTGTTGACTCAATTCACTTAGATGGACATTTTGAAGATGTTGCATCTTTTTTGAAAAATCAACAAGGATTAAAGATGAAAAATAGAACTCATTCAAGTTATTGCCATTCAAAAATTTCAAAGCCACATTCTTTAAAGAACTATGAAATTGTAATAATAAATGGAACTGATTTTCTTAATGAAAAAAGTGTTCTTTCCCACGAATTTGTTGATTTGTCTGGTCCTCATTTAAATGGTAATATTCATTACCATGTCTTGGGGACCCCAATTCACTCATTTGATTTGTAGCCCCTACGAAAGAATCACTTCACCACGATACATCTTTGGCACGTAATTTAGAAGAACTCCTTCCTTATAGCGCGCAGAACCTAAAACTTGTTTTTGATATGTCACAATTACTGTTGAGTCTTCTAAATCCAAATTTAATTTTAAATCAATTCCATTAAAATAGGCATAAGCTTTCTTTTTATCTAATTCAACAACATGTTTTACATTCTCAATTCCACATGAAGAAACTAATAACTGCGCACCCTCTTTACTTAATCTTATTTGCGTTTTTTTGTATTCAGCAAAGTATAGGCCCATTCTTTCAATTCGTATCTTATCTAAATCTATTTGTGAGACCTCTCGTGTTACTACAAATAATCTATTTTTTTCATTACGTAAATATGCATACTCTTTAGAAATTGCGCATCCATATGTATCTTTCAATAATTGGGTGATTTTTTTTACTTCTCTCGTATTTAGAATAGTTAATCTCATCCAATACCCCAAACTGGATTTTGTTTACGCTTGATTTCAGCAACTTCTTTTAACACGTTAATTTCAACAGTGGAAAAATGTTTTTTGAGTATCTTTAGTTTTTTGAAATCTTCTTCAGGAATTGCCGTATATAAAAAATCTCCTTCATTAATTTGTCGTCCAACAGTAACTCCATCCATTGCCATTGCAAGTTGTGTTCCCTGCTGCGCAACCGTGATATTGTCGGATCCTTCTTTCATGCTTTTTACACTTGTTATTGTATCTCCAGATAAATTCATAATTGGATCTCCTGTTTTGATTTTCCCAATTTCAATCTCAACACCTACGATTGCCGGATTGTTTTGTCTAAATGTATATCCTTTTAATATTGCAAATTTACATGGTCTTACAAGTTTAGCAAGTTCTTGCATCTCTACTTTCTTTTTCAAACTCTCAACATACTCTTCATATTCTTCAATAATTTTGTAAATTACAGGGTGATTAATAACTTTTAATTTTTTAGCCAACACCAAATCTTGAATCTCTGAAGGCATACTAATGTTAAAACAAAGTAGGATTCCCGTACTTTCATCTTTTTCATGTAACGATTCTAATTTACTAATATCTTTTTTACTAATATCTCCTAAATCTGCTGAAACAATCGGAATCTCTTTTTCTTCAAGAAGCGTTCTGAGTGCTTCAAGGCCACCAATAGTATCAGATTTGATCATCACACCATTATCAACTTCTAAATCGTCTCCAACACTAAGGCCAACTTCTTGCACTACTTCGCTTTTACACTGTTCAATATCTTGTTTATTACAACTTCTAATCGGCATGCCTGCTATTGCTTTTTCAAGGCCCGGCGCTACAATTTTCACGCCTGTAGCTGCAGTAACTTCTTTCATATGTTTGAATTTACTTTTCTTATCTCTCATATCAGATAATCCTGCTGGCTCAAGAAGTGCGCGAACTTTCACAACAATAGGTTCTCCCACATTACCAATGACTAACATATCATTTACACGCAAAGTGCCGTTGTATAGTATAGTATCAATAGTAGTTCCAAGACCTTTTTCTTCTTTAACTTCAAGAATTGTTCCTCGAGCATCACTTTCTTCTTCAATTTCAAGCTGCTTTTCTAAATATTTTTGTGCAAGACCCGTAAGAACCATTAATAATTCTGGAATTCCTTGCCCTGTTTTTGCAGAAACTGGTACAATCGCAATTTGTTTTGTATAATCATCAACCCGATCAAACCTTTCAGCTTGCAGTGATAATTCACTACATTGGCCTACCAGTTCATACATCTTTTTCTCAAATTCACCCTGGTCTTCATATGAAAGGTCACCAATGTTTTGTAAAACTGTTTTAGATAGGTCGTCCTTCCAATTTGTTAGCAAATCAACTTTATTTGCAGCAATAATAAATGGAACCTTATTTGATTTTAAAATTTCTATGCTTTCCTTAGTCTGTGGTTTAAATCCATCATTAATATCAACCACAACAATTGCAATATCAGCTAAAGATCCACCACGTTTTCGAAGTGATGTAAATGCAGCGTGACCTGGTGTATCAATTGCAAGTAATCCGGGAACAGTTAATTTGTCTCCAATTGCATCAAGAAGTTTTCCACAAAATTTCTTAATGGTCTCAATTGGAATAATTGAAACTCCTATTGCTTGCGTAATACCCCCAGCTTCTCCAGCAGTTACAACCGATTGCCTAACTTTATCTAACAAAGAAGTTTTTCCATGATCTACGTGTCCTAAAGTTGCAAGTAAAACCTTTCTAATGGCCATGTATTTGTAATCTTCAGATTTCTTTTTAAAAGTTCCTTCAAAAACAGAATAAAAGCGCGTAGTGATCTATCAATACAGACATTTAAGTAGTCCTGTTATTTTTCTTATCTATGCAATCTCGCCTTACTGCATTATGTATTTTATTATATGGTTGCATGGTGTCAGAAGAAGGAAAAAATAGTGCGTATGCGCAGGTCATTACGAAGATAGAATCTCCAACTGAAGCTAATAGGGAATTTTCTTCTCATCCCAATTTACAAAATTACTGCATGTCATCTGATGGAATTAGTTTTTACACGCCTGGAAAAACCCATGGGAAAAAAGAAGGAAAGCTGTTTACATATACAGAATTCTGCTTTCACAAAGTAATTGCTGCTCCAGATCAAGAGGGAAACCAAGATATCGGATATACAAGTGTCGATTCTTGTGCTGGACAAACATGCTTCGTAGATGAATTATTTTGTGAAAATAATAGATTAGTCTCAGATATTGTATACTGTCCTGGTGGATGTGAAAAGGGAGCATGTCAAGAATATTGGCAAGAATCTGAATGTATTGAATTAAGTGATAAAATATTGGTAAAAGAATTTGGTCAAACAATCGGACGTGAACACACATGTCTTAAATCTCCATGGGGAACGAGCGATACTATGTACAAAGTAACTTCAGAAGCGTTACTTCAAAAATACAGGTGCGATAGTACCATTTCTGAATCAACATTTGAATATTGTGCTAATGGCTGCGAAGGATTTATTTGCAAACCGTAAATCTTAATTACTTCTGCAAGCTAAGTGTACCGTGATCACAGAAAATAGTATTAAGATAAATGTAGCTAAATCAAACAAGATTTCAGCATCAATGCCAGTTTTCTACAATCCTCAAATGGAATCTAACCGGTCCGTTTCTATTTTATTACTTAATTCTCTTGCAAAGAAAAAAATGAACATTGCTCTTCCCCTTGCAGGGTCAGGTATTCGTGCACTTCGTTTTCTAGCTGAATTAAAAAAAGATACAATTAATCATATTTTTGTTAATGATAAAAAAGAAAATTTCAAAAAAACATTTCAGAAAAATCTCACATTAAACACACTTTCTTCTTCTAAAATCTCAATTCACAACGATGAAGCATCATTATTCTTACTTAACCAAATTAACAACACAAAACCTAGAGGGTTTTGTGGATATTTTGATTACATTGATATTGATCCTTTTGGATCGCCTAACCCTTTTCTCTCTGCAGCAGTTGCCCGCATCTCTCGTGGTGGAATTATAGCAGTTACTGCCACTGATACTTCTGCTCTTAGTGGAACGTATCCAAAAGCAACAAAACGAAAATATCAAGCACGAATTCAAAAAAATCACATGATGCACGAAATGGGTTTACGTATTCTGATACGAAAAATACAATTACAAGGAATTCAATTTAACAAAGCTCTTACACCAATTCTTGCATATTACAAAGATCATTATGTACGTATATATTTTGAGTCACAAAATGGAAAACAAAAATCTGATACTCTTTTAGCGCAGCATCAATTTCTATTATTTAACCCAAAAACGTTAGAGTTCGAAATATCAAAACAAAATTGTAAAGATGGGTATCAAACAAATGGTCCTATGTGGGTTGGATCATTACATGACAAAAAACTTCTTAAGAAGATGTCTAAAGCAAGCAAAGACAAAGATGAAAAAGCATTTCTCACAATTCTTGAGAAAGAATTAGATACTACAGGATTTTACGATCTTCACGTACTTGAAAAAAAATATAAAAAGCCGATGGGAACTATGCCAAGTGTACTTCTCAAAGTTAAGGGCACACGAACTCATTTTTCTCCTACTGGATTTAAAACAGAAAAAAATATCAAAAAAATAGTATCATCCAAGAGCTAAATCCATCTTAGCAACTTCTGCCGATTGAACATTTGCAATTTCCTTCATTTTACCTGCAATTCCATCAAAATCTGCTCCTTCAACTTCGTACATTGCCAAAACAAGAACTGCTTTAAGACCAAATGCAATCGGATCTTCTTTTGATTGCATCTCTCCAATTGCTCCTGCTGCACGAGCAATCTCAAGTGCTTGTTCTCTAATAGGATTAAGATCCACTTCAACGCCCTCGGGCATTAGTTTAAATGTAATAATTGCTTTTGCCATAGAATATACCTCTTAATTTGGTCCAACGAATCCACAAGCACATGTATACTCAATAGCGTTACGACGAGCGTAACCACTTCTAATTATTTCATGTTCGCCACATTGAGGGCATTTGAAAACTACCGATCCAGGATCATTTTCAATTCGCTTTTTCGTTGCTTGACACAATTTTGCTTTCATAAGAATGCGAGACAGTATTTTCTTTATAAATCTTTTGAAGAGCTCAGGCTGTATTCTTTGTTGATTCACTCTTAACAACATTATCTTCTATTACAAATTTTACAGGCAAGAATTTCTCAACCACATATATATTAGTCTTCAAATGATTTGTCACATGCGGAACACTCATTTTTGAACCTGGAAATAAACCCATAAAAGGAATCATCATATCAGATAGGTGTTCATCCACTCCTGCATTAGTAAGAAGTGAACACTTCAATTTTCGTGCAACTTCCACTCCTATTTTTTCAGCAGGCATTCCTTTTTCAATTAATTGATCAGCAGAAATTCTTGTTTGATTATCGAAGAGGCCATAGACCAATACTTCACCACCTACACTTAAACTTCTTGCATACGTCGTTTCAATTTTAACAGGAACTTCTAATGAAGACAATGATTTTGTAGCCGATAATGCAATACGTTCAGCAACTTCGCCATAAATTAATTCACTTGATACATTAACAATTCCTTTAATTGCTTGAATTTTTCCTTGTTTATGTAACATGAGAGGTTTATGTAAAGTTAATTCTTCTTGTAATGCTGCAAAATCAGTTACGCTAAAACGCGGCCACACTTCGACAACTATTTCTCCACCACCTTTAGGATAATATCCTCTTTTGGTAATTCGTAACGTCATTTTTTCTACAAATTGTTCGATTTGTGGCACAAACACATTTTGCATAAAATCAACTCCTGCTTGCCATTTCCCGCAGGTGCCCCCAACAATTGTTATGGTTATTTTACCTGGCGAAAATAAACAAGGAAGTAATACCGCTTGCAAAACTAAAGATATGCTTCCAGCTGTGCCTATATCAATTTCATATTTTCCTCTTCTAACTTTTGAAGGAGTATATGTTAATTCAGTAGATCCTATCTGAATTTCATTTGTTGTAGCAGAACAAATTTGTGTAAGGATATCAATTGCTGCTAAATGTTGCGCTTTAAGGCCAGGTTTTGATCTGCCAGCTCTTATATTATGTACAACAAACGGTTGATTGGTTACTGTTGAAAGTGCAAGAGCTGTACGTACTAACGCTCCTCCTCCCTCACCAAACGATCCATCAAGTTCTATCATCTTGCACCCTTAGGCCATAATTCAATTCCAGGCATATGTTTATAGACAATATATTTTGTGTTTTCAAATGCAATTCCATATCCCTCTTTTTGTTTAACTTCTTTTCGCCAAAACCATAAACCTGGTTGTTCATAAATATAAAAATCTGTTCCACCCATTTCTTGTGAAAATTCAACATGTTTATTGGCATGCCATGCATATACTGAAGGCGGACTTTTATTACTTTTGTATGTGAATCCCCATTCAATGCCTTGCAGATATGAAAACAATTCTGCATCTTTTTCTGTTACAGAAATATTGTGATAAATTACAAAGGAACTAAAAATAAACCCATTAATTACTAGGATTGCAGTTATCCACACCCATAATTTCTTTTTTTTAATAATTTCTGCTGCACCAAATAATAATATAGGTACAAAAAATATTAACACCAACCTAGCACTTATTTTTTGTTTTATCAAAAAAATAATGGCAGGAACAATAAATAATACGGGCAAGAATCGTAAAAAATCGTTTTGTTTCATTTTCTGCCAATTTTGATACATATATATTCCTGCAAATATTGATATGGGCCATCCTATAAATTCAGGAATAAAAAAGAGCCACGAGATTGGATATTTTTGCAAAGCAAATGAAGAATATCCAATATTTTGATTTACCATCTCAATATGGGCTAAGATACGAAATAGAGGATTTCCCCACCTAACATAATTATCAATAAAATATGGAAGAAGAGTAATCAGTGTCACAACTCCTGATCCTAAAACATACATGTGTTTAACTTTGTTGCGCCACACATACCACATAACAAGTATTATAGGAGCAAGTAATACATTCATATCTCTCATTAAAATTGCAATGCCAGCGACGAACCCTCCAATTAAGAAAAATTTTGGATCACTAATTCCCTTATAATAACAATACGCGGCAAGAGAAAACAACAAAGCACCTTGTACATCTGTCATCAATTTTGCACTTGAGACAATTAAAACTGGATTAGTTACATAGGCAACGAGTGCTATTAATCCAATATCATGTGAGAAATACTTTTGTGCAAGATAATAGATAAACCATCCAAATAATAGCATGAAGGTAAAAGATATTAATTTAATCCCGATCATTGGAACTCCAATCATTAATGATCCAGCAATCATCCAACTAAGCATTGGGTGTCGCTCATGCGCAATATAATTTGCACGTGCATCTTCTGGTGTTTGATCAGCTATGTCCATTCCATTTAGTATGTATGCACTCTCATCCCACCCATACATTCCATTATTTAGTGAAAGAAATAATGTTAAGATAACTTGTATAATTATCACCATCCATAGAATTTGCTTCATGCGCCTCTTCATATAGTCTGAATATACGGGCCCTATTATTAAACTTGCGAACAAAAACCTTAATAAAACAAGTCATTCTACTCTTTCATAGTGGGGATATAGTATAACCTGGCTAGAATAGGGGCCTCCAGTAATGGAAAGTTGAGTTGCAAGACAATGATCAAGCTTTCCCCTGTGGTTAGCCTTAGATCTGGGAAATGGAAAGTGAATCTTTTCATTCAGAAATTCGAAAATGTTTCGTTTTACAGAGGCGAAACATCGGTTGTCCCAGTATCCCCACTTATTTTTCTCTCAACCAAACAATTATAAACCACCTTGTTCTTCTAATATACATGTTCAAAAAGAGGCGTACCACAAAACTACGTAGAGGTTTCTTTGAAAAAAATAAAGAGCTAATTGCAATATTTACACTTGTTGGAACTATTGTTGGAGCAGGTATGCTTGGCATTCCGTATGCCGTGGCTAAGGTTGGTTTTTTGTTAGGGTTCTTGTTAGTTGTTGGTATTGGCATTGCATTTATTTTCATGAATTTATTTGTTGGTGAAGTTGTACTTAGAACTAAAGAACAACACCAACTTACTGGATACGCTCATAAATATCTTGGCATTAATGGAAAACGTCTAATGGCTCTTTCTATGTTTATTTCAATATATGGTGCACTCTCGGCATATTTGATTGGAGAGGGAGCAACATTGTATTCAATGTTTAAAGTTGGATCTCCCTTATTGTTCTCACTAGTTTTTTTCCTGATTGTTTTCCTAATAACATATAGAGGATTAAAAGCTACAGGCAAAGCCGAATTAATAACAGTCTCTTTACTTATAATTACCATATTTGCTGTTGGTGCGGCAACTATTCCATCATTTTCATTTTCTAATCTTTCCGGATTTAATCCCGAATTTCTAATTCTTCCATTTGGTGTCGTCTTATTTTCACTTCTTGGTTCTCCTGCTATTCCAGAGATGCAAATAGAACTTGTTAATCAAAAACATAAATTAAAAAGAGCGATTATTATTGGATCAATAATTCCCATAGTATTATATCTATTTTTCACATTTTTTCTGGTTGGATCAATTGGGTTAGAAAATTTTGAATTACTCGCGCCTAATGAACGTATTGCTACAATTGCCTTAAGTATATATTCTTCACCAATGCTAGGATTTGCAGCAAACCTTGTCGCAATTTTTGCAATGTTTACTTCATTTCTTACACTTGCAATTGCACTTATTCAAGTATTTGAGTTTGATTATCATTTTCCAAAAGAAATTTCAACTATACTTACATTTTCAATTCCTTTGC
>CAYOOY010000043.1:0-9867 GCA_964405725.1 uncultured Methanosarcinales archaeon
AGTCAAACTATTTGTTTTTCAAGATTATTCTACCTATTTCAAATAGAAATAACAATAATTAGTATATAGAAGTCGCGCCTATATTTCTTGTATTTCGTGGAAAATAATAACAAAAAATGCAGTTAGAAATCCTTTTGAAAATGCTGCCAATCTTTAAGAGTCGTCCAATTACCACCCCAACTCCATCCTTTGCTGATAAATAAATTATAGCAAAATTCATCTTTATGTACAATTCCGGGATATTTTTGATTTCTATCTAAGAATTGTGTAGCTGTCTTTGGAATTACTGAATTTTCAAGAATTACCCAATTATCTTTTGTTTTTTCTTCACATTCTACAAATGGGTTTATTTTAGGATTGATATCTATAGCAAGACCATAGGCGTGATATGAAAATTTAGTTGGATTTTTCGCGCCTGCATTGGTAATTTTACGAGAGACAAATGCCGATGAATTATTATCAATAACTGAAGGTTCATCTTTGCCACCATAATCATCAATTAATTTCATCTTTTCAATTGGAAATCTATTTTCATGTAGGTTACTAAATATTTCAAATGCTTCTGCTGCAACACTTTTATGCACAATCATTTCTCCTCTACTTGAATTACCATTAAAATCAAAAAAGTGAGGTTGAATATATGATAAATCATCCATACTAATTGGACAAGAAGAATTCCATGAAACACCATCTATTTTAGTTCGAATTTGTCGTGGGAGTGGAAATGGATTCTCTATAGATGCGTAATGGTTCTCTACTTCTTTAATGCCATGTGCTGATTGCGCAATAAGTTGTTCCGCTGCTTGTATGTCACGTTCAATTTCTTCACGTTGTCGTGTACTATCTTTAAATGGGGTACTTTCAATACGATCGCGTAATCCCATTATTTCTTGTTTAATTTTATCAATGTGAACCATCCCTTCATGTAATAATTTTAAAGGAGGTATTTTCATTTGTGAGAGAAATTTTGCGCGATTACCTTCCGCTAATTCACGATCTATTACAAATAGTGATTGTTGCATGGCTGCTATGATTTTGATATCCTTGTTTAATCGCTTTAATTTTGGCGTACCATCTTTTTTCATTGCCACAAATTCATTATGTAATGAACGTAACGCTATGAAATTATCATCCATCCAATGTAATATTCTTTTAGTATCTTGGTTCATGTCTTATGATTTTCTTCTATTACTATTTAATTATTTAGTACAACCATTTAGTGATTTTTCATTGATCTTCCCACAATCTTTATATAACTCGATAAACCCCCCCCGTGCATGGCAGATAAATTCTATCATTGGACTGATGTTACGGCTGAAAAAATTATTCGTGAAAAAGGTGATAAACCTAACTACACGATTGCCTCTGGAATTACGCCAAGTGGTGTTGTTCATATTGGTAATTTTCGTGAAATAATTACAGTGGACTTAGTTAAACGTGCATTAGAAAAACGTGGTAAAAAAGTAAGATTTATTTATTCATGGGACGATTTTGATGTATTTAGAAAAGTGCCAAAAGGAATGCCTCGTGAAGAAGAACTTGCTACTTATTTACGTAAAGCAATAGTTGATGTTCCTGATACATATGATAGGCATGAGAGTTATGCACGACATAATCAAGTACGAGTAGAAGAAGCTGTCGTGAAAGTTGGTATCTCACCTGAATTTTTGTTTCAACATAAAGAATATAGAGCGTGTACATATGCGCCGTTAATTAAACTAGCGTTAGAGAAAACTCAAGTCATTAAGGATATATTGAATAAACATCGAGAACATCCTTTACCTGATGAATGGTTGCCTATTGCAGTATTTACAAAGTCTGATGGTACAGACGAAGTTACTGATTTAACATGGGATGGTGAATGGGGTGTTTCATACACATGTAAAGACGGAACTAAAGAAACAGTTGATATACGTAAGTCAGGAAATGTTAAATTGAAATGGCGTGTTGATTGGCCAATGCGTTGGTTCCATGAAAAAGTTGATTTTGAACCAGGTGGGAAAGATCATTCAACGCAAGGTGGAAGTTTTGAGACTGGAAAAGAAATTTGTAAAGAAGTGTACGGATTTGAAGCACCATCATATATTATGTATGATTTTATTCGTATAAAAGGCGGTCCAGGCAAAATGTCTTCATCATCCGGAAACGTAGTTGATTTAGCTAATGTTCTTGAAGTTTACGAACCTGAAATTGTGCGATATATCTTTGCAGGAACAAGACCAAATAGGGAATTCTCAATTAGTTTTGATGTTGATGTATTGGCAATCTATGAAGAGTTTGATAAAGTTGAACGTGTCTATTATGGACTTGAAACGAAGAATGAGAAAAAGACTGCAAAAGATAAAGTTGCATATGAATTAAGTTATATTGGTGATATTCAAAAAACAATTCCATATCAACCTAGTTTTAGGCATTTAACAATGCTGCTTCAAATTTATGATTTTGATATGGATAAAGTCATTGGCTATTTTGAAAAAGAATTGAAAAATGATCATGATAAAAAAAGAGTACGAACACGAGCAGAATGCGCTGCTAATTGGGTACGAAAATATGCACCCGAAGAATTTAGATTTAAAGTGCAAGATAACGTTCAAGTAACCTTAGTTGTTCAAGAAAAACAAATTTTACAACAGCTATCTGCAAAATTGAAAGAACGTGATTGGACAGATAAAGAATTGCATGAAGAATTATACATTTTGTGTAAAAATAATGATTTTCCTTCTTCAGATTTCTTTACCCTTTGTTATCGTGCATTAATTAACAAAGATAAAGGACCACGGTTAGCTTCATTTATCCTCGAAATTGGTAAAGAAAGGGTAGCTAAGTTATTCGGATCTGTTTGATTTTTTTTAATTTTCCTTTATTTTTACTTATTAGTAGCAAATTATATAAGTGTGGTCAATATCTAGCAAATTATGGGATATATTGACCGCTTTTTTAGAGACGCGATTTGTATTGTTGACAGGACTCCACCCTATGAGACATTAACATATTCACCTCCAAAAAAACAGCAAGAAGAGAAAAAGAAGAAACGTACAAGGAAACGAAGACCTACATATCAGGCAAATGGAAGATTAGATCCACGAGGGTATGATTGGAATAAACCTATCGCTGATCAGGTTAAAAGAAAACCCGAAGGGGATAAATTAGAAGAAAGTACATTAGAAAAAAAAGTTAACCACTCGCAGAAATCTACTGATGTGGTAAAGATATATTTTCCACAAGAATCGAAGAATTCATATAAAGCACATGTTGCCTAGAATTACAACAACAATGAGTCCATAGCCTTCTTATATTCTTGAAGTTCAGCTTGATACACATCATCGCTCATTCTTTCTGTGATAACATCTTCTACTGGTCTTAGAGGAAGACCTAGAATTCCTGAGACATTAGGAAAATGAAGTAGATATGTTGCTGCCAACTCTTCTTTTGAAGGATCTTTAAATTGTAAATCTAACATTAAAGTCGAATAACCACTTCGCGTTACAAATTCGGTTACATTTCGTGTTAATTTTTCTAAATCTATTTGTCCTGAGATATCATCGTGTGATGAAGAATATATCTCTTGAGCAATTTGCTGTGCTTCCTCTGGTTTATACTCACTAATTATTTTTTCAACACCTTCTTTGAGGCTTTGAGCAAATTCACCAGTAGGATCAAAAATTCCCTGCTTTGGCAATAAATCTGGGTCATCAAATGGAGTTTTTGTTCTAAAATATTCTTGACGCATATCGTCTTGGAGTCCGGCTAGAACGTCACGTGCTTCCTCTGTAGTATATGTGTCCTTCAAATAGTCAGTAACAAATCGTGCAATTGGTGCTGGAGAAATTGACGTATCGGTGTAAAGGAATTCTAATATCTTTTTTTGGTCAAGACGATCAGATAATATTCTGATTGCATTAAGAGCTTGTGTTGCTTTCGCAGTTTTTTTAGGTGTACCATTTGTACTCATTACATCACCAACAGGAAGTGTCGTTAATTGTTGAATAATCTCTCGAATATCTGCCGGTGAAAAATAATCTTGACTCATGCAAATGTAGCTGAGTTACTCATATAAAAATCTTTTGTTAGTTACTCTTGTAAAGTAGTTTTTCATTTCTAAATCTGTGCAAGTAACCTTTATATAGCACGAAGTTTAGGTATATTCATGGTCTTAGATAAGCTTGGATCTTCACTTAAAGATACGTTAAGTAAGATAACAAAATCCCTTTTTGTAGATGAAAAGCTCATAAATGAGCTTGTAAAAGACATTCAGCGAGCATTGTTGCAATCAGATACAAACGTTAAGCTAGTTTTAGAGCTATCAAATCAAATTAAAGCAAGAGCCAAAGAAAAGCCACCAGCCGGCATTACCCAAAAAGAATTCTTGATTAATGTTGTATATGAAGAATTAACTCACTTTTTAGGAACAGAGCCGTATCAAATTGAAATTAAGAAGAAACCTACGCAAATAATGCTTGTAGGTTTATTTGGAGCAGGTAAAACAACTACTGCAGGTAAATTAGCTAAATATTATCGTAAAAGAGGTCATAGTGTTGCTGTTATGCAAACAGATACATGGCGACCTGCAGCATATGAACAATTAAAACAATTAGCTCAAACTGTTGGTGTTGATTTCTTAGGAAATAAAAAAGCACAACATCCAACTGATATATATGTAGAATTTAAAGATAAACTTGCTAATTATGATGTCGTTATCGTAGATACAGCTGGACGAGATGCGCTAAGTGAAGAATTAATTGAAGAATTAAATGCATTGCATAAAGAAGTTCAGGCAGATGAAAAATTATTAGTTGTAGCAGCAGATATCGGACAAGCAGCGCAAAAGCAAGCTGAAGCGTTTCATGATACTTGTGGTGTTACTGGCGTTATTATTACTAAATTAGAAGGAACTGCAAAGGGTGGTGGTGCCCTAAGTGCATGTGCAGTTACAAATGCCAAAATCGCATTTTTAGGAGTTGGAGAAAAAGTTGATGATTTAGAAGTATTTGACCCAAAGCGTTTTGTAGGAAGATTACTTGGTATGGGTGATATTGAAGCGTTACTTGAAAAAGCAAAAGATGCATTTACAGAAGAGCAAGCAGCAGATATGCAAGAGAAATTTCTCAAGGGCGATTTTAATTTGATGGATTTATATGATCAAATGAAATCCATGAAAAAAATGGGATCAATGAGTAAATTATTAGAAATGGTTCCAGGTATGGGTCAATTAAAATTGCCTAAAGAATTAATTGATGTGCAGGAAGGTAAATTAGAATTATGGCGTGTTGCAATGGATAGTATGACACAAGAGGAATTAGAGAAACCTGAAACACTTAACGTGCATAGATTGGATCGTGTAAGTAACGGGTCCGGCATTGCAGTTCGTGATATTAGAGAGTTACTTAAACAGCATCGCCAAGGTAAAAAGATGATGAAGATGTTCAAGGGCGAAGGCGATATTAATAAAATGATGAAGAAGATGAAAGGTAAGATGCCAAAAGGATTTGGTATGTAGTTTTATTCTATTGGTTTCTCATCTCTAAATCCGCATGATTTGCAGTATTTTACAAGATATATTCCATCTGGAAACTTATGTTGTCCTTCATGGAGTTGTTTTTTACATTCTGGGCAGTGTGTGAGCATGTTGTTGATAAAACATATATTTTTATATAATTATGGTTTTTGTTTATTAGGATGTTTGAATGGTTTTATGGCCACCCTGAGATAAAGGTGCAAACGGGATTTGAAAAATTAGAAAAATTAATTGCTTCTACTCCTTTAACATCATCAGAAATGAAAGTAGTTTTTGCTAAAATACAGGCTGTGGTTAAAAATCTTACAAAGGATGAAGAACATTTGTGGCTTAAAGAAGAAAAAATTCTTGAAAAAATACGAGTTATGGATGAAAATTTTGTGGGGTCGAACATACATAAGATATCCGCTCATCTTTCAGGGTCTGCACACAGCCTAAAAGATTCATTTCAACAAATTGTTGATGGTATTGATTTAGCCCTTGAAGATCATAAGTTGGTCAAAGAAACTATGAATACTTATCGAGAATTGGTTCGGGATGACCTTAATAACATAAAAAATATTATTGAAGAACTAGTTACAAATTATGATATTCTTAGGCATATTCATTTGACACATGACGAAATTGAATTTTATACGCAAAAAAGTAGAGATAATACGCGTCACACAATTGACCCTAAGACTAACGAGATCGATTATATTTTTTTCATAAATACAAGTGATGAATATATTCTTTTTCAGAATCGGTCCAAAGCTATTGAAGATGAGAATGAAGACGAAGAAAAGGAAACTCCTGTCCATAGCTCATATCCAATTCAAAAATGGGAGAATTTCATATATATCACTGGTAAACGTTCAAATAAAACCCCTAATGTAGATAATGATAATAATAATCCAGAAATTGAAAATAATCCTTTGGCACATTCATCCAATCAAGAAGGAAATCATGGACACATAAAACATGTTAAACACATCCTTGGAATTAAAGACAAAAAGGAATCACAATTTTCAGTTAAATCTGGCATGAATAAAGCTAGTAATATGAACTTTGTATGGGAACTTGAAAGGAAAGGTATTGGAAAATGGCAGGATGCAAAAAAATATATTGTAGGAAAAATACTTATCAAGCTTATTCTAGATATGGGTGTAGTTGTTGGTTTTAATGCCAATAATAATAATACAAAGACAAATATAATGAAATTAGAACTTGAATATAGTGGTGGAAAAGTCCTCATTCATGGGTATCCTTATGAAGAATAATTAAAATAGATATTACATTTCTCGTGCTTTAGCAAGATACGTTTGCACGTCTTTACTATTTTTCAATGAAGTTGATAGTTCTGCAAGCTTATTTAGAATATGGAGTGAATGGTCTTTCAATGATCGTGTGAAATCATCACAAGATACTTGTTCAGTTTCAACAGATCCATCATCTCCTCTAAAATATATAGAAAGTTCCCCTGGACTTGTGCATACATATGCGATTTGTTTCATACCTTCTGATGGATACCTGTGCATGATACTCCCCAATTGATGCCCATAATGTTTATCTTCAGCATTTTCAATCCAATCTTCAAGTGTTTTTAGTGGAAGAGAAGACTTTGGTGTAACAATATCTTTATGTGAATCTATTAACCAAGCAAGGTCGTTTGTCGCGTGATCATCTTTAGAATTTAAAGTAACATTTGTTCCATTTACTCTCATGTCAAATATTCCCCAAAATGTAGAATAAAATAGTGATGGCTCGGAAGCTTGTTTAGCATAATCAATTATGTCTTGTTTTGAAGATTCAAAATGCATTGTAATTCTTAGAGGATAATCACCTGGAAGATTTGGTTCAACAACGTGTCTGTAAGTATTCATCAATAGTAACAAATTAGCAAACATTTATATAGCTTTTGGCCAATTTTCTAAATTATGGTAGATAATTCCTTTTTTGATATTGCAGATGATCCTTTAATTCGTATTTATATGAATGATAAATTACGAGATCATAGGACCTATACAAAAGCTCTTTCTGCTCTTCATATGGCTGCTACTCTTGAAGGTGTTCAAGAACCCATTGTTGGAATGCCGGATCTTACACCTAGTTATGGTTTACCTGTTGGTACAGTTCTTGTAACAGATCCTGTAACAGGTGTTATTTCTCTTAATGCACTTGGTGGTGATATCAACTGTGGTATCTCATTAAATCAGACAAACATTGATGTTGGGTCATTTGTTGATGATAAGAAACAACCAATTAAAGAAGCCTGCATGGATTTGACATCTGGTGTTAAAAATATTTCAAGTCCACATGATGTAAACATTTCAGATTTTCTACTTTATGGAACTGCAGCCCTACATAATGTTGATATTCAACGAATTGATATGTATGGTTCTCAAACTGTTACTAATAAACATTTGATAACTCCTGAAATGCTTCAACTTGCTAAAAGAGATTTGGGAACATTGGGAGGTGGAAATCACTTTATTGATTTACTATATATTGATGAAATATATGACGAAGATCATGCTATATTGTGGGATCTTAACAAAGACCATGTTCTCTCTATGGTCCATACTGGGAGTAGAGGATTAGGTCAACATATGCGAACTTTATGTTCAAATTCTGAATTTGTTGGAGATCTTGTTGATCGTATTTTTCAACCAGAATCTTTTTCTTCTCAAAAAGGAAGAGACATTCTTGATTACGTTGCCATTGCAACAAATTATGCGTATGCTAATAGAGAAATTCTTAGAAGAAATCTTCAACATGCATTATGTTCAATTCAGGATGAAAATGTGTCTAGTCAACTAATATATGATTTATCTCACAATACTCTATCATTAGAAACTTCTCCTGAAGGAAAAGAATTATTGTATCATAGAAAAGGTGCTAGTAGATCTTTTCCTGCTAATCATCCTTCTAATACAGAACACTATCAAAACACAGGCCATCCAATAATTATCCCTGGTAGTTTAGGGACTGCAACATATATTGTTCGTGGTACAGAAAAATTAGCTGAAACTCATTATTCAATTAACCATGGTGCTGGACGAAAATACACAAGAGGGTATGCTCGAAGTAAATCACATCAGCCTCGTTTTAAAGAAAATACACAAAATGTATTTGTCAATTTACGATATAAAGATTATTGCGAAGAATCTCCAGCTGCCTATAAAGATATTGAAGAGTGCATAGGAACTCTTGAAGATAATGGCTTAGTAACTCGTGTAGCTAAACTTCAACCATTCTATGCTTATTTAGAAAAAAGTTAAATCTCAATAATCTTGCCAGTCTTGCCAACATTCATAACACGTGTTTTGCCAATGATCTCTTCAATACCATGTGTCTCGTGTATATGACCACAAATATGAATATCAGGCTTGAATTCTTCTATTGCTTTTCTCACGCCAGATGATCCCCAACCGGGCATTTTCATGCTAATGATACTATCATTTGGCTGAACGTGTGTTACCATGATCTTCTTTTTAGCGTTTTTTACTGATTCATGTGCAGTTTTAAGAGTATTAAAAAATTGTTCATCATTTAATTGGTGTGATCCTATATCACCATATCCACATCCAAAAATGCCAATATCTCCTTTGCTAATACTATATCCATGCAGATTTTTAGCGTTGTATTTTTGCACCATAAAATTAATTTCTGCCATTCCCTCATGATTCCCAGGAAGAAGTGCAACTTCCAATCCAGCGTCTTTAAATGGCTGAATTAAACCTGGTTTTGGCATATCTTCTTCGAGAATATCTCCTGCAATAACGACTAGATCAACTCGTTCGGATTTACCCTTTTCTGCCATTTTTTTCATGAAGGTTCTGTCTCCATGAATGTCTGAGATTGCAAGAATTTTCATTTTAATTTGTATATTTCCGGTTTCTTTTTAAAGTTTTTGGATGGTTACTTAAAAGTAGTTAATATTTGTTGTTTTTTGGCCAACATCACTCTAACGTCAAATAATTAGCTGCCCAAAGCATTCCTCTGTCACAATAATACAGAGGACTCCAAAACGGTTTGCCAGATTTGTCTAGTACTTCAAGATAATTCTTATGCTCCTTTATTAATTTCGTATATCTTTTTGTATACTCATCTGCTTTTTTTGCATCTACTTCTTTTAGCAACTTAACGAACAATGGACCCATATGCATCCAACACGCATCAGATTCATAATCTCTCATAAATAGTTCTTGAAAAATAAATTTTATCCCCTCTCGATCTTTGGTATATTTAAGAGGATATGGCTCACTTAATCCTGCTTCCATAATTGAATTTAGTGCCTTGCGCATAATTTCTGTATCAGTAATACCTCCACATAAAAATGGAAATACATTGGCATCACCAGCAAAATATTC
>CAYOOY010000044.1:0-9581 GCA_964405725.1 uncultured Methanosarcinales archaeon
TGGAATACTACTCGAAAGAAATTTGATGAATATGTTATAGTTGATTGATTTTTTTATTAGTCTTTGTTTCTTTTTTTGACAAGCCACACATATATAATGAACACTATTGCTGGAAGAAATACAAGATATTGTAAGCTTACAACAAGGTTCAGATAATATGTAATAAACGCGTATATTGCAAGACCCAAAGGAAAAGCAAGGATCATTCTTAATTCATTTGATATCTTTGATCGAATTGAATACAATGCAATATATCCAGGAACGAGTGAGAAATAACAAAACGCAACTGAAAATTTCAAAACGTTAATTATTCCTTCCTTGTAAAATGCAATTTTAAAAATAATAAAAACTAGTAATAAGGCGATACTAAGTCCTTTTAATTCGCTTTTAGCTGTTAAATTTGGTTTCGCATTCATTTTGATTTACAATATTTTTTGTTATGACGACAACTTGATTGTTGAAAACAGGAGAGGTTATGTTTTTATTTATCAAATTTTGGATATAGGCAATATTTTTACTTCCCATCTCTTGATTGTTTCTAAGAGAAACATAAATATAATTAAAGCTACACACACTTCTATTCTCATATGGTCTATTTTGCTTTAAAGAATTTTCAGCAAATTGTGATGTTCCAAAAGGGTTACAATCTTCTTGTAAACAGAAATAAATTGATTCCATTCCTGGGTTTTGTAACAATAACAAATTAGGGTTATCTACACTCATTTTTTGAGATGTTTCTGGCCTTCCAACAAACAAATCTCGTTTGAGAAGATATAAACTACTAATTTGATTATTAGTTAAAGAAGGCATAATTAAAACGTCGTCATGTTGTCCTACATTATTTTGTACCCAGTTATATGCTTCATAACTTGCTGGATCAATTACGCCTGGGCCATTAAATGGAAGAGGGTACACGATGAACACAACAATACCAAGACAGCCTAGGAATAGCGCTGGTTTAATGAACATACTGTTTTTATATTGTGATTTTAAAAATAGATACACAAGGTAAACTACGCTTCCAAACGCCATTGATAAATATATTGGCCAAAAGAAGCGCCATTGAAACCCCCTTTCTCCCGCAGTAAAATAAAGGTATGGTGTTAAACTCATAAAAATAACAAAAAGGTAATATCCAATAACTCTACTTTTCGATTTCCATAATAAACCACCTAGTATTAATAACCCAATTACAATTATTGCTCTAAAATCAATGAATTCAGCGAAATGAATAAAATAATTCAAGTTATGATTTGTAATAAAATCTTGATAACTCATCGCATAAATCTGTGATCCTCCAATTTCTCCCCATGTTTTAAGAAATATCAGGACTGCATATGCACTTGCTATAACTACCACTATTGCTGTTTTTATTTGCTCTGTTAGAAAACCAATAGTCTTTTTTCTTTGAAATAATAAAACATACAAAAATAGGAATGCTACAAAAAGAGCCGCATATCCTGCTTCAACCCCGTGGGACATAAACGCAACAGTGATAAGAATTCCTCCCATAAGATAGCGTTGTTTGAATGGTTTTAATGTAAAAATAAGAATTATAGCAAGTAAAAAAAATTCTGCTGTTATGAAATCCCACCATCCCCATGAAAGAGAAATTGCAAACTTTCTTTGTAAAAATAATAATGTAAGTGGCAATGAGAAAACAGCTAGCAATGAATTAAATTGACTCAGTATGGCATAATTTAATATAATTGAAAGTGTTACAAGAAGTAATACAACAATTATATTTATATCATATACAGCAAAATTAGTTAACCGGGATATGGATGCTGTGATTATAGGCAAAATTGCAGGATGATATACCTTTCGCTCATTTCGTTTCTCAAGGTATTGTTGCTCATTTTCAAATGTGTAGGGAGGTAATTCATTAAGATAGTTTGTGTCATATGTATTTTGAGCTAACCAATTATGTGTGAATGCATCAGATGCCATATATCCTGTTGGAGAGGGGTGAGTTATTTTGTGATCAAAGAATTTTCCTGCTCCTAAGAATAAGAAAACTACAATAAATATTAACAAGAAAAACTGGTGGCTCTTAAAAGAGGTCTTCATTGACTTCATTTCGCATTTAGCCATTTATAAGGTTTTATGTACTGTGTTCTTTACCCAAACTTTTAGATGAACTTTTCTTACATTTTTTACTAAGTATAAACCCAACCCCTATTACAATAATAGGCAGGATAATGTATTGAATATGTATTGAAATATTAATTAGAGTAGCATTATAACTTAGAAGTCCGACAATGGCTATGCCAAGCACTGTGCCCGCAATTATTCGCTCAATAAAATCAAATGAATTGCGCCATAGTTCCATAATACTAAATCCAGGTAATACAAATAACCAAAAAATTCCTATACTCATTCGCCCAAGAGTTAGTATGTTTGTGTTATAAAAAACAATTTTTAAAACCATGATAACTAGTATGAAAGTGTAACCTAATCGTTTAATATCCTTCATGGTCTCAGACATTTTTACCTCCAACACAGTTTTTCCCCAGATTTTCATTTCGCAAAATACTGTGCCAGCCGTTACTAAATACTTCAGTAACATATGGATTTGCTATAAGCTCATTTCTCATTTTTAAGTTATATTCTGCCAATCCTGGAATTTGGCTTTGTTTATCCATTACAACTACGTCAAAACTACATAAGTCGTGTTGCTTAAATCCACGCCCCTTACCATCAACTTTTTCGTAATTTAATCCTAGGTGCTGCCATATATCAAATTCTTCAAGACCAAAAAATGAAGTTCTTATTGGATTAGTTTTGCCATGAATAAATGGTCTTGCAGTGTAATATCTAGTTACTACCCCCTGCTGAATTTTATTCACGCTTTCTGATAAATCATATCCAATGTTGTTTGGAATATAATTCCAATCAGTGTAATGAACTTGGTGTCCAAACATGGATAAAATTGCATGCTGATTATAACTATCTCCATATACAATTAGAATCTTGTCTGTACTTTTTGCGTTGTCTCGAACCCATGTAATTCCATCCCACATTTCTTCATTTACAATAAGCCCATTACTTGTTGGTGGACTAAAATACCATATTGAAGAGATCAAAATACATGCTATAGGAATAAGGTAGTATAGTTTTGTATTTATTTTAATTTTTGTAAATTTAATTATTGTGAAAATCCCGTATCCAAAAAAGATAGCAAAATATATTGGCCAAAAAAATCTATTTTGATACATTCTTGCCCCAGTATCAAAAATTACGCTAAATGTGATTGCGCCCATGAAAAAAGCCATGCTAAAATACTGCCAATTTTGGCATTTTTTGCTTAGAAGAAGCATTACAGATGCGATAAATCCAATGGCAATGATGATCCCATAAATACCAAAATGATTGAACATTGGTGCAGGAAATCCGGGTCCACCGCTTGCAGTTCCGGCAGCAATGTTAGCTAAAAGTGAATAAACTAATATTGGAAGGTAGAAAAGTATACTTACTAAAAAGGTAATAAGGGCTAACACCCCTTTTCCAATTAATTTTGGGTCTTTTTTCTTAATAAATAATGGAACAAAAAGTATAACACAAAATAATCCTGCAAAAAGTGCTTCAGGAATATGTGCAAGCATTGTTGCTGCAATAAATATTCCTAATAAATAATGAAAGTGAGGTTTAGTAAAATGAATCATTGTCCACATTGATCCAACTAATAACAAACTTCCCATTATTTGGGGTCCCCAACCAAATAAAAATCCTGTATAAAAATTTCCTATAAACAAAAATCCAAAAATGCCCGATGAAAGTAATGCCACATATTTATTATAACGCCTAATGAAAATATATCCCATCAATCCTGCCATAATGGTGTAAAATATTTTGAGAAAAAAGTGACTGTTAAATAATTCAAGACCACTAATATCCTTAAATAATACGGTATGATGAAATAAAAGATATGGGTATGTCTGTGCTAATCCTTCTACTCCTACCAGATATTCTGGAACATATTTGTTATCTCCAGTCATATCTAGATACACTGCTCGATTATACTTGTAAAAAGAATCAGTAGCTACAAAACCCTTTGGAAAAGAAGAATTAATATCGTGTTCGTAGTACGCGCCAATACCCATCCAAAGAAGTAAACCAACTACTATTAATAGAAACCAAGACTCAAAAAATATGCCTTTTTTTTTCACAGTTTGAGATCAAGATAGAAGTATTTAAATATTTATATGCAGCTGTCTTCGTTAGTGTCTCAGTATAAAGTACATAGTACAGAAGATCAGAAACATCCAAGAAAGATATTGGCTTTCTCTATCAAAATAGTTATTTCGTTGTGCATATTGGGGTTCATTTTCTATAAAATTGGTGTCGCTCAAATTGTTACTGAATTTTCACAAATTACCATTTTACCCTTGCTAATTGCCATTGCCATTACTCCTCTTACAATGTTATTTAGAGCTGCACGTTGGAAGTATGTGCTTAATAATACTCACGAAAATATCTCCTTTACGCTTCTTTTAAAATTGACATATATTTCAATAACGTTAGGATTAATCACTCCTGGAAGAATTGGAGAATTCTCAAAAGTGCATTATCTAGCTAAAAAAACACATATTACTAAGAAGAAAGCTCTTTACACCGCCCTTGTTGATAAACTGCTTGATGTTGTTGTTATTATTCCCTTAGCTTTATTGGGTGTATACTTTCTACTTTATACTCAAAAAATAGTATTGTTAACTTTTATTTTATTATTTGTCATATCTCTTTTGTTTTTCATACCGTATAATATTATGCTTCGTTATAGTAACTATATACCTTTCATAAAAAAATATGCGCATTTACTTAAGTCCTATAAGATATCTCAAAAATCTTCATATTTGATGGTTGCTGTATCTTATGCAATTTGGTTAAGCTTGGCATTACAAGCGTATATTATTTTACAGATGATTGGTGTCTCGTCATTTTCATTTATTGTGATTGTTGGTGTGATTTCATTAATGGCAATATCTTCATTTATTCCAATTACTATTGGGGGAGTTGGTGTCCGTGATGCCATTGCTATTGGTTTATTTACAAATGTTGGTGTCATTGCAGCAAAATCTGCTCTTTTTTCTTTATTATACACATTTGTTAGCTATGGGTGGATTACCGCAATTGGCTCGTATTACATCATAACCTTTAAAAAGAAATAATGTTCATATATTCTTAGCAATTATAGATTATTTTTGAGGGATTTAAAGGTGTTTGTATAGCTATGAAAAGATATGAAAAAGTAGTTTTAGAACTTATGCCTCGTTTGTTGTCGTGTCTTGATAGAGATCCTGATTCTTCAACGTATGGCTCATTTGATCGCAATTATTGGATGTATAGGACTGTTGATTTTCCTTCTGGCATTTTACAACAAAATTGCTATACATTAGCTCTTGTCTATGCAAATGATTTTGAAAACAATATTTATTTCAAAAATCCACTTATTAAAAAATGGGCGTTAGCTGCGGTACAATATTGGCACAAAATTCAACATAAGGATGGTTCATTTGATGAATACTGGAAATATGAATCAGGATTGCCTCCTACGGTTTTTTCAACAGTAGCTATTTCTGAGACATTGCGGATTTTGGAAGTTAAACCAAAAAAGATATTGCGTTCTCTAACTAATGCGTGTGGTTATATGGCACGAAATCCAGAACGACTTGCCGTAAATCAAGAAGTTGCAGCCGTATGTGCCATATATTCTGTGTATCTTCACACCAAGAATCCAAAACTTCTAAATCTGTTTGAAAAAAAACTTCGATCATTAAAAAAATTTCAGAGTCCAGAAGGCTTTTTCTATGAACAAAAAGGGGCGGATGCCGGTTATTTAACTGTGTCAATTCATTATTTGGCATTGCTTTTCGTGCTTTCTAATCGACTAGATGTAAAAGAGATGTGTGATAATGCAATTAATTTTTTATCTTATATGGTTCATCCAGATGGAACTCTTGGAGGTATTTATGGAAGTAGAAATACTGAATATTTTATGCCAGCCGGATTAGTAATTATGGCAAATTCTAATAATTTGGCTCACGCAATTTTGGAAAAAACAAACAATTTTCGTTTTAAAAATATTACCCACTTACCTGTAGATGAAAGATATTTGTTGCATTATGTTGCTTCCTCGTATGCGTTAGCACTAGTTCATAATATCAAATCAAAAAAAAATAATAAAACTATAACCTCGACGCAAGGAAATAAAAGAATGCAAAAAGAAAAAATAATGAACAAACGTAGCGAAAATCTTCGGTTACTTCCGTATACTCACATTTTCACAAAAAAATTTCCTGATGCGGGATTGTTGGTGATAAGTGAGCCCAAGATGTATTGTATTATTAATATTAAAAAAGGCGGAGTTTTTAAGTTATACTCTGGGGAAAAATTATTGGCTAATGATTTGGGATACCGTATTAAAGAAAAAGGAACAATATATTATTCGGAATATGGGAATGAAAACCCTTCATTTTCAATTAATGTGTCGAATGTTTCAAAACCTCGTTTGACTATCAAGAAGTTTTTTTCACCAAAAAAGCCAATTAACATCACTCCCCTTAAGAAATTCATCCTAACTACTTGTTCTTATATTTTTGGAACAAGATTTAGAACGTTAGTGAAAACGGCCGCATTAATTAAATCTGAAAAATCAAATTTTTGGCTGCATAGAACAATTACATTTCAAAATGAAAGTATTCTTATTGAAGATAAAATTGGACCAAGAGAACTTATCACTAAGAAAAAACAGATGCAGAAAATCGTACGTGTATCCTCACAATCTGTCAAATTAATTCCTTCTTCTAAATTTTTTAATATAACAGAGCTTACTAACAAAATAGAGCGAAAAGTTATTAATTATAATGGTGGTTCTATTAATACATTAATTGATCTTAAACATGACGTAGTCAATGTAACTTATTAGGTATTATTTGTAGGCTTTTGGATTTCTTCAAATGGATCTTCTGTTACCTTTACCAATTCATCTTTCCTTGTTACAAAAAGACGATTAAATGGCTTATAATCTATCTTGAGGTAATAATCTATATGTGATAGCCAAAATAATGGATAAAATAATATGCCACTCGCTATGCTTGATTTAGATATTGCTCGATTACATAACCATGCAGCCTTTCCAAATATCGAAAAAATTGGTTGATCTTCTACAAGTTTAAGACCTGTCTCATTTAGAAGATCATTATACTCTTTTGAATCATATCCCGCTCTTTCATGCTCAAACGTTTTTTGATATTTTTTTGTAAATGTATTATTTCCCGTTGTGGTAAGAAGCATTAAACCTTTTGGTTTTAGAACTCGTCCTAATTCTTTCATTGCCTTTGTATCATTTGGAATATGTTCGATAACATCTGAACAAATAATAATGTCAAAGAAATTATCCTCGAATTTTAAATCACATAAATCTCCTTCAATAAATGTAGATTCACATCCCGCTTTCTGATTGATTTCACGAGCCGCTTGAATTTTTTCAGAATCTAAATCAAGAGAGGTTACATTATGTCCTTTAAGAGCAAAATATGTTCCATATAATCCGGGTCCACATCCAGCATCGAGTATTTTAATCTTCTTTTTTGTTTTTTGTTTTTGGGATATGTTCTTATTAAAGTAGTCAATAATGGCGTGTGCTCTTCCCCGTAATCCAATATGTGGAATTCCTACGGCCCAAATACCTAAAGATTCAATTTTAGTTTTGTTGATTTGTACACTTTTTCCATCTGCACTCTTTAACCTTGTTTTCCCTACTTTTGCAAGAAAGCTACCAAATACCATTTATTTGTTTATTTTTTCCTCAATTATATAGTCTTTGCTATTACTATTGCTGCGAACTATGTCTCCAATTAATCCTAACGAAATTAGCTGAACTCCAATCAATATCAACAGTACTGCAAATAATAGAAGGGGTCTGTTACCAATATGTTGCTGATAGACAAATTTTATGAATGTAAGATAGGCTCCAATAAACGTTCCAAGGGTAAAAAAACTTCCTCCTAAATATCCAAAAAAGTGAAGTGGGCTGTTTTTGTATTTAAGTAAGAATTTTAATGTGAGTAGATCAAATGCGCCGGTAAAAAGTCTGCCAAACCCATATTTACTTTTACCGTGTCTACGAGGGAGATGACGTACTTTTAATTCTCCAACTTTATATCCCTTATTATGAGCAAAAACAGGAATGTAGCGATATAATCCCCCATAAAGATCCAAATGTTCTACGATTTCTCGCTTGAATATTCGATAATTACAATCATTATCATGGATCTTAATTCCAAACAAAAAACGAATAAGGCCATTAAAAATGCGAGACATTATTACTTTTGTAATTATATCTTTTCTTCGAAATTTCCAACCAACAACCATATCGTATTCTTTTATTTTTTCAATAAATCGAGGGATTTCTTTAGGATTATCTTGTAAATCTCCATCAAGAGTCATAATGTACTCTCCTTTTGCGTGATTAAAACCTGCTTTTAATGCGGCGGATTTTTGAAAATTACGTTTAAATTTAATGCCAATAACTCTTTTATCCTTTAATGAAAGTTTGCGAATTTCGTATAGACTGTTATCTGTACTCCCATCATTCACATAGATTATTTCGTATTTAAATGAAAAAGAAGATAGAACTTGAGTTATTTCTTGGTAGAGAAGATGGATATTTTTCTCTTCGTTGTATACAGGTACAATTATAGATAAATACATGCTTTCTCTTATTAGATGTTCATTTAAAAATGTTGGCCATCTGTAATCTTAAATCGTGAATTTGGCATGCAGAAACGTTATAAATCAAGAATCTCCAAAATTCTTAAAATCATGTCAAAATCGGAAAAATTTAATCCAGCTGTACTTCTGTTGCTTTTGATTGTTCTTTTATCATTATCTGTCCGATTATATGGTTTAGGAGTCAGTGATTTGGAATTAGCTGAAGCGTATAGATTTAAAGAAGCAGAAACAATTAATTCGGCTTTTTTTGTCACGTTAAATTATGAGGAACACCCTCCATTATATAGCATTTTTTTGCATTACTGGCGTTTTTTTGGTGATACAGAGTTTATTCTTAGATTGTCTTCTGTCATATTTGGCGTAGCATCTGTAATTGTCCTTTTTTTTATGGCTAGGCAAATATTTAATTATAAAGTAGGTCTCATATCATCGCTAATTTTAGCTTTAAACCCACTACATATTAGTTATTCTCAAACTGTTGAGCCTTATTCATTTACAATATTTTTCTCCTTTCTTGCAATTTATTTTCTTATCAAAGCTCTTGGAAACAACATAAATGCTTATTGGCTGGGTTTTATTTTATCAATTCTTGTTGCAGGATACTCTGATTATTTTATTTTATTATTACTTATAGCTCTTGCTCTTGTTGTTGTTACTTCTTACAAACATTATAAAACTAAAATAAAACAAATTATATTTTGGATTACAACAATGGCCATATTATTTATTCCTAATATTTTTATTGGTTTATTCCAAATTGGTTGGGTTGGAGAAACCGATGCACTTATTGGAAATTTAAAAAACCCTTTATGGTATTTATTAATAATCCCTTATAATTTAGCTACACT
>CAYOOY010000045.1:0-3808 GCA_964405725.1 uncultured Methanosarcinales archaeon
ACTAGTTGCCCTACACCAAAGATCTTGGATAATTTTAGATGCTCAATTGTTTGTGCGTTAACACCATCATTTGCAGCAACTACAACTACAGCGCAGTCAGCTTGTGAAGCGCCTGTAATCATGTTTTTAATAAAGTCTCTGTGACCTGGTGCATCAATTATTGTGAAATAATACTTATCTGTAAAGAATTTTTTGTGAGCTAGATCAATTGTTACTCCTCTTTCTTGCTCTTCTTTGAGATTATCCATAACAAAGGCGAATTCAAATCCACCCTTACCTAATTGTTGCGCTTTCTCTTTCAATTTACGCATAGCTTGTTCATCAACATTTCCTGTGTCAAACAGTAATCGTCCTACTGTGGTTGATTTACCGTGATCTACGTGGCCGATGAATACTAAGTTAATGTGTTCTTTTTCTTTTGCCATATTCTCCTCCAATTAATTGTAACAAGACTCCTGAGTTTTTACTTTTTCTCAACGTCTATCCCCCTATAAAGGAATACAATGTATGTCTCCTTTGGAAA
Source organism: uncultured Methanosarcinales archaeon (assembly GCA_964405725.1). GTDB lineage: Archaea > Nanobdellota > Nanobdellia > Woesearchaeales > GW2011-AR9 > CAYOOY01. The sequence goes on from CAYOOY010000045.1 coordinate 524, forward strand.
GATATTTATTTATAAAGCTTTCGGCGATATGTGAGTAATAAGTGAAGTGAGTTGACGGCCATAATATTCGTAATTTTGTTCAAAAACCCCTCATTTTTTAAAGATTAATCAATTCTCTTATACCAATGCTTACCGCAAAACAACTCACATTCCTACGTAAAGAGCTTGAAACAGCGCAAAATCCCCTCTTTTTCCATGATGGGGATGCAGACGGACTATGTTCTTATCTATTATTGTATAGAAAATACCGCGAAGGGAGAAATTATATCGTAAAAGCAACCCCTCAATTAGATATTCGCTTCGCAGAGCAAGTTGAGAGATATAACCCAGATAAAATATTTATTCTTGATATTCCAATGGTTGATCAGGAATTTATCAATAAAGCTAAACGTCCCATTTTTTGGATAGATCATCACGCTCCACAAAAGCGAAAAAATGTTCATTATTTTAATCCACGTTTATCAGATCCTAATGCTTATATACCAACAACACGCATGGCGTATCAAATAATTCGTGATCCATCAATTCCACATGATCCAAAACAGATATGGATTGCAATGGCAGGATGTTTAGCTGATTACCATATGCCTGATTTTGCGGATGAATTTATTAAACTCTATCCACATTTACTCAAAGATCAAGTTGATATCTCTACAGCAACATTTAAGCGACCTGTTGGTAAATTAGTCAAATTATTCTTTTTCATGCTAAAAGGTCAAAGTAAAGATGTACGAAAAGGAGTTAATATAATTACACGCATTGAAAATCCAGATGAAATATTAAAACAAACAACTTCTCGTGGTAAATTTCTTTGGAAACGATTTCAATTAATTTATGGAAAATATAAATTACTCCTTACTGATGCAAGAAGATCAGTTACACGAAGTTCTATTCTTGCGTTTACATACTCTGAAGCTCATTGGTCATTTACAGCTGATTTATCTAATGAATTAATTGCCAGGTATCCAAAAAAAATAGTTATTGTTGGAAGACTAAAGTCAGGGTCATACAAATGTTCTTTACGTGCTCGTTTTGAAATATTACCCTCTTTTGAAAGAGCAATAGAAGGTATTGATGGTGCACGAGGCGGTGGCCATCCAAATGCATGTGGCGCAGTAATCCCAGAAGATTATTGGGATATATTTCTTGATAACTTCAAAAAAGAAATAAAACTTTCAAAAGCATCTATTAAAAAGCAAAAAAAAGTCAAAAAGATTAAAAAACCAAAATCAACTAAAACGGAAGATACAAAATGATTGTGTTACTTCTCTCATACATTGGTCTTATTGCAGGTTTACTTGTAGGATTTATGGCATCCGAAGAATTAAAACAAGGTCATCGTTATTTTCGCATAGCACAATTCACATTACTTACGCTCTCGTGTGCGTTTACCACATTTACACTTTTTTTTGTATTGCAATTATACACACTTAGCTTTGTAATCTTATTTATTATCGCACTTTATACATTGTATAAATCATCTCTTTATGGGGTTATAGTTTCATATGTGGTACTAAGTATTCCCTTTTTTATTGTATCATCCCCTCAATTTCAACAATTGCTTGCCATAGGAATTTTTCTATTTGGACTTCCAGCAGGATCAGTTTTATTAAGCTATGAGAAACATATTACAGAAGAATAGTACAAATACATGAAATAATATTACACACATATATAAATCATGCATAGAAAATCAATACGCAATAAATGACACAAAAAGATCTTGAAGAAACAATTAAAGAAAAAGTAACTCCATTACTAGAGAAAAGTATGCAACATAATTTGGGTATCACTATCCCTCAAATGGAACAAGATATTACAGATAAATTAACAAATCCTCTTCATTTTTATATCCCATTTAATGCATCATTCAAAGAAGCTAAAAAAACATTTCGCAGAGAATTTTTAAAGCAAGAATTACGGCATCATTCAGGTAATATTTCAGCTCTTGCAAAGGTCCTAGATGTTGATCGTCGTTCAATTCATCGTGCAATTAAAGAATTCAAATAAAACCCACAACAATTGCGCGGACAATAATACAATCTTTATTATCCGGGTCAAGGGGTTAAAAAAATCAACACGACCCTTGATCAATATAAAGAAATAATTATTCCTGCAAAATTAGAAAAAATGTATGAAGATTTACCTAGATTATCACGAAATATTACCAAATTTCTTCCACTTCCTCAACTTACGTGGAAAAAAGCTGAGCATGAATTTGAAAAACAATTTTTTTCACATGCTCTAAAAGAACATGATTGGAATGTAGCACAAGCCGCTAAAGATATTTCTGTTGCTCCTGAAAGTCTTATTCGAAAAATAAAAATGTTACAAATACACAATACGCCGATATAACTACTATTTAGTAATTCTTTGTCAAAAAGTATATAAAAACTCTCTTCTCTGAAGATATATATGTCTCATTTAGACCAATTTGTTTCACATTTAGATTCTCTTTGCGATCAGCAACGTTTAATGGCTCTTATGTATTTTAGGCATGACGTTGCCGCCCCATTTAGATTAATTCTTCAATTTTCTGAATTACTAGAAGAAGAAATGAAATCCGAAGATCATCCATCTGCAAATGAGCTAGAATCTCTCATCAAATTAAAAAATAAAGCACGAGAAGTGGGGAACGCGCTGTATAACAAAGATCTTTCTGTTACCCAATTTGTGCAATCGTATATTATTCCTCATTATTCTACTCTTACATCTTTTCCTATTAATTCTAATAGCGACATGGCAGAAGAAATCATACTTGCGCAAGAGCAGCTTACACAATATATCTATACATGCTTTGGTGTTGGAGAAATGAAATCATTTGATTTCTATAAACATGTGAAATTATTTTCTCAAATCTATGAATCTAATTTGAAATCAAAAGGGATTGAATTCCTAGAATCAGTTTTTCATGCAAATATAATTACAAAAGAGCCATATCTTGAATTAGATAATCTAATTGGTAATGCTATCAAGCATGCAGATTGCTCTAGAATAGTTGTAGGTATTGATGATACAGCAGATGATGAATATGTTGTTCACGTTCTTGATAATGGAAAAGGTGTCGATGTACAGTCAATTTCTGCTATATTACGTGGAGATACACAATATCAAAATAACCCTAAGACATCACTTACAACACATTCAAATACTCCTCCAATATTTGGAACGGGAGAAAATCTTGGTTTACACATAGTTCGAGAAGGAATTGAGAGAAAGGAAGGAAGGTTATGGGTTGAATCTCCAATAACAACTGAAATGTATAATGGATCAAATCAAATTATT
>CAYOOY010000045.1:3818-9530 GCA_964405725.1 uncultured Methanosarcinales archaeon
GCGACGGAACAGGATTCTATTTTAGCGTACCTGATTCAATGGTACTATCTTCAAAAAAACGAACAGATACATTGTAGAAATGAATTGTTAACTATCAATAAAAGAATGCAGTGATAAATTAATAATATTCTCTTTTGCTTGAAGTTCTTTAAATGCAGAATCTAATTGTAAGAATAACTGATCATTAAAATATGATCTATGAAGTGGTACTCCCTTATGAACTAATGATGATATACGTTCAGGAACTATTGCTCGCGCGACACCAGATTTCTGCGCAATCTCATCAAATGTCATTGCGGATTCTTGTGTATAAAGTACTAAGAAAATTTGTCTCTCTTCGTGATCAAAAGGTAATATTGCTTTTCGCTCATTACCGGTAGAACCTAATTGTAATCCATCCAATCTCTGAGCTATCGCATCAATCTTTTTTTCGACTTGACCAATGTAATCAAACAGTGCTTGGATCTCAGAAGTATTTTCATTTATCGACGATAAATGTTCTTCAAGATCCTGTTTTATTGTTTCAAATGTTTCTTTCATAGCTCACACTACCTACCGATTTGTACGTCAATAAATAAATTGGTACAAAAAACAGATCACAAAAGTGACCCGCCTTTTCTACCACCAACCCCCAACATTATGGAAAGTTTTAATGTTTAAATACCTTTCTATTTTGCGCCATGACATCACTTGTGAGTTGTCAGAAAATGTATATAAAAGGATAGATTTTTCCGAACACCCAATGTTGTCAAAGATGCGAAAGGTTTTTCAACCTCGTATCGTATTCTTGATACATGTCTATTCAATCTAAGCGAGATTTGGAAATTGAATTAAGTAAACTAATTCAACAGGAAACGAATGATGTATCACTTGAACAATATCCTACTCCTGCTCACATTGCTGCAGATTGGATTTGGCATATGGCGTTGCAAGGCGAAATAGCAGGAAAACAAATTCTTGATGCTGGATGTGGAAATGGCATTCTTGGTCTTGGTCTATTGTTGATGGGTGCGGGTACTGTCTTCTTTCTTGATAAAGATGAACATGCAATACAAATATGTCAAACAAATTATGCTGCTCTTGCATCACAATTTCACGTGGGAAAAGCTGAATTCCTTACTGAGCATATATCTCTATTTGATCATGAAGTTGATATGGTTGTACAGAACCCTCCATTTGGCACAAAAACAGCTCATGCGGATAAGCAATTCTTAGAAAAGGCCTTTCTTGTAGCTCCAATCATATATAGTATGCATAAATTCTCAACTAAATCATTCATTGAAGCTATTAGTCGAGATAATGGTTTTGCAATTTCTCATCATTGGAGGTATGAATTTCCTATCAAGTCTTCTTTTTCATTTCATACAAAGCCTGTTAAGAATATCGACGTTGGTCTGTGGCGAATGCAGAAAGAATAAAAAGTACTTTACAACTTCTTGAATTCAATACGGCGTTGATACTTTGAAGCAAGATGTGTAAAGAAATTTGTTAATCTATCTTGATAAAAATTGTCTATGTCCTTATCTGTGCAATACAGAACACCATCCTTAACCTCCACGCCAAGACCTTTATCACCAAATAAACCAGGGGGTAAACAACTAAGGGAGCTTTTCTCACCAAAATTAGAGAAATCACCATGCTGAGGGTTAATTTTTCCATTTCGATAATCTTCCCTAAATGTACTTAAAATGCGCTTGTCTCTGTATGCTGATAAAACTTTATCTTGCAAAAAGAAACGTACTTTCCCATTTTTGTTTGGATCAGGATTTCTTTCATTCAATTGATATGTTGCTTCTATAAATCTCCAATAATCTCTTGAGTTATCAATAGTTGCTCGCAATCTCCACGTATGGAATTTAAGATTATCATAATTTGCCTCTAGTTTATGTTTTCCGTATTTTCTTGCTAAACTAGCGGCTTGTTGTGCCAACCTATATGGAGATGCCTGCTTTGTCCATTTATCCACTTTTATTTGCACTTGGCTTCTACTTTTAGCTTCAGATTCTCTTGGTAATCCAGATAATGCGGCTGCAACTAATCCACTTAATCCTATTCCTAGTACTTCCCTTCGTGTTTTGTCTATCATACTATTATTTACCCAGAAACCGCCTTATGTTGATTAAATACGCTTTTTTATAAAAAACTTTCCTACCAGATCTATAATAATCTACTTCCAAAACTTCTCATACACCCACATAGCAATCTTATATCCTACAAACAATACCAAACTTGCTACAATCAATACGCCCCAATCAACAAGCTGCAATGGTGCTGTCTTAAACCATGCAGCTGCTGGTGTATAAATAGTGGCCAAATGTAATATTATTGACGCAATAACCGCGACAATCAAATACGTGTTACTCATTATACCAAGATTATAATCTCGTCTAATTGTCTGTAACAGTACCAATTCAAACAGAACTAATGAGGTAAATGCCATCGTACGAGCCTTCTCTAAACTACTTTCTCGATATAACCAAAAGAGACCTACAGTAAAGAGGCCAATTAAAACACCAAAAATGATGATGTCCCATTTCAATTCCTTGGAGATAATACTCTCTTTAGGCGGGCGTGGCTTTTTCTTCATAATACCCTTAGAATGGGGATCTACACTTAGAGCAGTCGCCGGCAGGCCATCTGTTACAAGATTTACCCATAGAATTTGAATAGCTGTTAGAGGCAAATCCATTCTTAGTAACGAAGCTACAAATATCGCAGTAACTTCTCCTAAATTGCTTGAGAGCAAATAATTAACAAACTTTCGTATGTTATCAAATATCCCTCTTCCTTCTTCAACTGCGTGAACAATAGATGAAAAATTATCATCAGTAAGAATCATATCTGCTGCTTCTTTTGCAACATCAGTACCACTTTTTCCCATAGCAACACCAATATCAGCCTTTTTGAGCGCAGGCGCATCATTAACACCATCCCCGGTCATTGCAACAATATGTCCATTCTTTTTGAGCGCATTTACTATTTTCAATTTATGTTCAGGGTTCACACGTGCAAAAATGGAAATATTCTTTATCTTCTTTGAAAAATTTCGCATATCATCAATTTCTTCTCCAAGAACTGCTTTCCCCTCAATACCAAGTTCGTGCGCAATTGCCTTTGCAGTTGTGATATGATCACCAGTAATCATAATAACGCGAATCCCTGCTTCTTGGCATGTTTTAATTGATATCTTAGCTTCCGCTCTTGGTGGATCGATCATTCCTTGCAGACCAACAAAGATCATATTTTTTTCAGAATGCTCTGTAGATTTGAAATTATCATTATATGCAAACCCAAGAACACGAAGAGCTTCAAGCGCAAAATGCTCATTTTGCTCTAAGATTTTCTTTTTTATGGATCTGGTCATGCGTTGAACTCTTCCATCTAATAAAATTCTATCACATTTTTCTACAATTACGTCGGGAGCACCCTTACTGTATGCAACTTTTTTATTTCCTACCTTGTGAATTGTAGTCATTTGTTTTCGTTCAGATGAAAATCCAATTTCATCTTTACGAGGATATGTAGATTGTAATTTTGTTAGTGATAATCCAGCTTTCTCTGCACTAACTAATAATGCTGCTTCAGTTGGATCCCCAAAAACATCATGATTATTTTTTCCCTGTAACTTTGCATCATTACATAATGCGCCAATTCTAAGTAATAAGGAAAGAGGTGTTGATGGTACTTTTTTTCCATTAATAAGAAAATGTCCTTTTGATTGATATCCGGCACCAGTTACGGAATAATTGGTATTGTTCATCCACACTTTTCTCACAGTCATTTCATTATGTGTTAACGTTCCGGTTTTATCTGTGCAAATGACATCAACACTGCCTAATGTTTCAACGGATGGAAGTTTACGAACAAGAGCATTCTTTTTAACCATGCGCTGAACACCGAGTGCAAGAGCAATTGTAATCACCGCCGGAAGACCTTCTGGTATTGCCGCAACTGAAAGTGCGATTGCTGCAAGAAACATCTCATGCATATCTTGACCAGCTGCAAATACACCCGTAAGAAATACAACAATTGCAATTACTATTACTGCAATCGTTAGATATTTTCCAAGTTCTTGTAACTTTTTTTGTAAGGGCGTTAGTTGCCCTCCAGCATCCTGAATAAGGGATGCAATTTTTCCAACTTGTGTATTCATTCCTGTTTGTGTGACAACCGCCTTCCCACGACCACTTGTAACAACAGTTGAAGAAAATAACATGTTTTTTCGATCTGCAAGAGCGGTTTTTACTGGTAAAGAATCTATCTGCTTTGATACTGGTGAACTCTCCCCAGTTAGCGGGCCCTCTTGCGTTTTTAATGAAAAACTCTCTATAATGCGCGCATCAGCTGCTATTTTATCACCTGTTTCTAAAATCAGAATATCTCCTGGTACAACGCGTCTGCTTTCAATTAATTCTTCTTTGCCGTTTCTAATAACGTGCGCTTTTGGTGAAGCCATGCGTTTAAGCGCTTCAATTGCTTTCTCAGCACGATATTCTTGTACAAACCCCAATATAGCATTAACAAGTACAATGATACCAATAACAATAGCATCTATCATTTCGTTTAGATAAATCGAAATACCAAGTGCCGCCAATAGAATCCACACAAGAGGTGAGATAAATTGTTGTAAGAATATTTTAAATGCACTAGTTCCCTTTTTTACATGTAACTCATTAAATCCGTATTTGTGTAATCTAACTTCAGCTTGATGTGGCTTTAATCCCTTCTCGTTTGTCTTAAGATCTGCTAAAACGATCTTAGTATCTTTAGAAAAGTACCCATCACCCATGGTCTTGATAATATATCCTTGTATATAAAATGTGTGGGTGAATGCTTAACCAAACTCAGGAATTTTTCGTCTTTTAACTTCTTGCTCAAGCCATCGCTTATACTCAAACAATATTCTTTTGTGATCTAACTTACCAAGGGCTTCATTTACTTTTGTAGAAATAATATGATACATATCATTTGCCTTAACTATAAATTCAGCTTCAAGCATATCGGGATCCTTTGCGGCGGCTGCAGCATCCGTTACGGCCATTTTACACTCTCCTCTTGTTTGGATATCGTTCCATACAGTATCCCAATCACCAGCAAATTCCTTCACTTTTCCTGCCATACGTTTTAATATCTCTGAATTACCATTAATTAAATCATCAGTGATTTCCAATTGATCTGTTTGAGGATTATACACCATTAAATCAACAAATCCTCCCTCTTTTAATGGATCATCTTCCCATAATTTTCGTACTTCAGTAATACGTAACACTCGCTTATATTTTTTAAGGCCAGAAATAACAGGATTTGAAATAACAATTACATCAATGGCCTTAAAACTTGTTTTTGGAACGCCAATATCATTTACTACCCTATCATATACCCCATAAGGAGAATCTGCATGAATGGTTCCTGCAACTACATTTGCTGCTGCACCCACCCTCATTGCCTCGAACAGAGCGACAGCTTCCTTCGAACGAACTTCTCCTACAAAGATTGCACTATCGCCAAGCCGCAGAGTTGATCGAATTCCAATACTTGGGTCGACTTCACTACTTTCTTTACTTTGCAGAGCCGATGCAACTTTAAGAGGTTCAATATTATATCCTAATTTTCTAAGTGATACGGTTGGTAATTCAAACGTATCTTCAATAGTAATTATTCGTCCAGTTCTCATAATTTCGACCAACACAGAACCAAGTAGACTGCTTTTTC
>CAYOOY010000046.1:0-8287 GCA_964405725.1 uncultured Methanosarcinales archaeon
AAATTAGAAATATTATTGCTGGTTATATGACCAGGCTAAAAAGAGCCGAAGCAAAATAATCGCAATTTATATAAAGTTCTGCTAGTTGATTTTATTCATGTCAGAGCAAGATGTACAACCAGGCGATATTATTTTAATTACGACAAAAGATACCAAAGAGCAAGGTATCCTTATTCCTTCTCCTCATGATGGTGTTCTTATTATTAAATTAAAAAATGGGTATAATATGGGGTTTCGTAAGAATGACGTTGAGAATATAGAATTAATTGAAACGAGAAAAGAAACAATTAACAAACCAATCCCCATAACAACTAATTCTGATCTTCCAACAATTTCTATTTTGCATACAGGAGGAACAATTGCAAGTAAAGCAGATTATCGAACTGGCGGTGTTGTTTCAGATTTCACACCCGAACAACTAGTTTCATTATTTCCTGAACTTAAAAATATTGCAAACATCAAATCAGAATTAATATCACAAATGTGGAGCGATGATTTACGCTTCGCTCATTTTTCATTGATTGCTACAAAAATAAAAGAACATGTTGAAGCCGGAAGCAAAGGTATCATTATTGGCATTGGAACAGATAATTTAGCGGTTGCGTCTGCTGCTCTTTCGTTTATGATTGAACAAACACCAGTTCCAATTGTACTTGTAGGTGCGCAACGTTCATCAGATAGAGGAAGTAGTGATGCAGCAATGAATTTAATATGTGCAGCACGCTTTGTTACGTCTACTGATTTTGGTGGTGTTGCAATTTGTATGCATGCAACATCAAGTGATACAACCTGTGTAATTTTATCTGCATCCAAAACATACAAACTTCATAGTTCACGAAGAGATGCGTTTAAAGCAGTTAACAAAGATGCTATTGCTCATGTAAATTATAAAACTGGCACTATTACATTTACTTCTTCTGAATATCCAACTAAATCAGATGGCATAAAAATCAAACCTGATATGGAAGATAAAGTTGCTCTGATTAAAGTGCATGTAAATATGCAACCAGAACAATTTGAATTTTACAAAGGATACAAAGGATTAATTATTGAAGGTACAGGTCTTGGACATACACCAGGACAAGCTCCAAATGACTTATGTAAGATTCATGAAAAAATGTATCCTGCAATTAAAGACGTAATTGATTCAGGATGTGTAGTTGTTATGACAACGCAATGTATTTTTGGCGGTGTTAATTTGAATGTTTATGATAAAGGCCGTGATTTACGTAACATTGGTGTGATTTCAGGTGAAGATATGCTTGGTAATACAGCTCTTGTAAAATTATCGTGGTTACTTGCTAATTTTGATGTCGATGAAGCAAAGCGATTAATTGGAAAAAATCTACGTGGTGAGATTAATGCCACCATTTCATATAAAGAATAAATTTAGTAGATTTTTTATAGTCATATTGATTTCTTGTATTGATGGTGAATAGATTGTTTGCATTAGTATTGCTAATTATTCTGTTATTTGGGATTGGTTGCACACAAACTACTTCAAATAATTCAGATTCAAACATTCCTGACAACAAACAATGCATTCAAGATTCCGATTGTGTTCCTGATGCGTGTTGTCATGCAAAGAGTGCAGTAAATAGTCAATATGCACCTAACTGCAAAGATATTTCATGCACTATGTCATGTGAGCCAGAAACATTTGATTGTGGTCAAGGAAAAGTAGAATGTGTAGAAGGGCAATGCGTTGTTACAATCATATGATTCCTAAAAAACTTATTCGAGATTTTGTCTTTGGCATGGAAGATGGACTCGTTTCAAACTTAGGTTTGGTTCTTGGTGTGTACGCTGGAAGCCATGATCTAAAAGCAGTAATATTAGCTGGTCTTGCTAGCATGTTTGCAGGTGCATTTTCCATGGCTGCAGGATCGTATTTAAGTTCAAAATCTCAACGAGAAGTATATGAGCATGAAATTGAAGAAGCCACCGCTGCTCTTAAAACAAGTCCAAAAAAATATTTGCGAGAAATGCGAAAAATGCTCAAATCAGAAGGGTTTGATAAAGATGAAATCTCGGTACTTTCACATCATTTTGAACACCATAATCATAGTACTTTTGTTACCAATTATCTTCAAAAAAAAGTGGGGATCTCTCAAGAAAAAATGGATCATCCTATGCAAAATGCCTTTATGATGTTTATTTCTTTTTTGTGTGGATCTTTTTTCCCTGTCATGCCATTTTTACTTTTTGATGGTTCAAATGCAGTTTTTATTGCAACATCAATGACAATACTTGCATTATTTGCTGTTGGTGTAGCAAAAGCGTATTATACACATAGAAAATGGATCAAATCTGGTTCTGAAATAGTCATCATTGGTGTTGGTGCAGGGATTATTGGATATATCATAGGGATACTTCTTCGCTCAATTTAAACTCAATTGTGCTAGAATTTCAATTTTGTGACAAAATTTGTCATTACGTTTAAATAGTATTTGACATTTCTTTTATATATGTTAGACGCGTTTATAATTGAGGAAATAGAGAAACAAGAAAGGCAGCAAGAATGGGAAAAATGGCAAATACCTTTGCACGCTCCTGCTCCTTCATACATCCCGCTAGGCAACTACGAACCCCCTCAAAAGGATTATGATCCTTCTTCTGAGAATAATAATGGTGTAATTATAATTGACTGGCGTAGTTCATATCAATAATTAACTACTTTCTATTTCTTTAATCGAACTAATACAACAGGAGTTAAGACAATCAATACAACTGAGACATAAAACAAAGGTTCACTATAATACTTAATTAATGCACTCGTTCCATTTACAATAGCATATGGGATCATAAAAAGCGAATCAATTACCACTCCAACACCAAGATATGTCAAACCTAAATGCCATGCTTCCTCTATTGTACGTTTGGCTTTTGAAAAATATTTCTCCGAAAAAAATGCCGTTACTAAAACACTAAGTACAATGCTCCAAATCCAGTGTTCTGTAGTAATATCCGATTGCCCAGACATGTCGATTCCAAGAATTAATGCAACCACAATACCAATTGCAAATGAAGCAAAATATAACCCTACGGCAAATAGTAATTTTCTTTTCATTAATTTCTTCATGCAACTATTAAATTCTTCGATTTTATATATTTTTGTAGAAACGCTTTTATAGGGATTTGAAATATTCAATTATGTGCGGGGGTGGGAGAGCGGTCAAATCCGCAGCCTTGAGGCACGGGAAATCAAAGATTTCCGGGGCTTGCTGCCCAACGTTGCAAACGGGCTGTCCCTTAGTGGGTACGCGTGTTCAAGTATTAAGCTGTGCTTAATGATTTAGAAAAAGTGCAGCTTTTTTGAAAGTCACGTCCCTCGCATATTTTTTACAATACATACAAAACCCTTATAAAACACCATTCTACTATCATTTCAAAAGACGTTCTTAGATAATATAGTATGATACAGGATATAGCAAAAATAATAGGACATGAACTACGTGCAATACGATTTCAACGTAATTATGAAATATATGTAGAAGAGGCATCTACTGCTCTTCGTTCGTATGTACCTCAAAATCCAGAATTTGCAATTACGTTAGGTTCAGGCCTTGGCTCACTTGCAGACCAAATACAAAATAAAATAGTAATTCCATATGGAGATATTCCCCATTTTCCAAAAACAAGTGTGAAAGGACATAAAGGAAATATTGTTGCAGGTACACTTCAAGATGTTCCCATAATTGGATTACAAGGAAGAATACACTATTATGAAGTTGCTGACCAACCACGAAATGTAGGAATTCTCAAATGTGTGTTTCCTATACATGTAATGGCCAGTTTAGGTGCAAAAAATTATTTTGTAACGAATGCTGCTGGTGGATTAAATCAAGAGTATTCTGTTGGTGATGTAATGCTAATTACAAGTCATTTAAGTGATAAGATACCAAATCCATTACTTGGAAGAAAACATGCATTTACTCGCGTTGATGGTGAACCAACTTCTCGTTTTCAACCAATGCATGATGCGTATGACACAGATCTTACAAACATGTTATTTGATGCTGCTTCTGAATTTAGTCAAGGCGTGCATTTTGGAAGATATATAGCTTCATCTGGACCAACCTATGAATCAATGGCAGAATGTGTTGCGTTTCGTGACGGTCTTTTTGTCGATGCAGCTGGTATGTCGACAGTTCCAGAAGTAATTGTGGCACGAAACAGAGGAATGCAGGTTGTTGGTATGTCATGTATTACAAATTCTATTTCTGATGATGGAACCAATAACACAGATCATAAAGAAGTGGTTGATGCATTGGATGATAAAGATACTCAAGAAAGATTGAATACTATGTTACTTCGTTTCTTTGATAAATATAAAGAATCTATTTAATAATTAAAATTAGAATCTGGTCTGTTCAGAATGGAATAAATAAGTATACTAACATTGCGGCACGGCGCGTAGATTTTGTGATATCCTTCACAAAATGCGCCTCGACTTCGTCAGGGCGGCAATGCCAGTATACAAATTAGTGTTATTCTGGACAGACCATTAGAATCCAAACTTATATAAACATGTAATCGTTATTCTTAATATGCAATGGCAAGTAACCAAAGAACAACATCTTCCTTCTTTACGTAAGCCTGTTTTAATCGAAGGATTACCTGGTATTGGAAATGTTGGCAAAATTGCAGTAGATTTTCTTATTGAAGAATTAAAAGCAGAAAAATTATACTCTTTTTTCTCATATAAATTTCCTCATTCGGTATTTGTTAATCAAAATAATTTGGTAGATATGCCTAAAATTGAGATTTATTATAAAAAATTTGGAACTCGTTCAAAAAAGAAAGATATTCTTCTCTTAACTGGTGATATTCAACCAATTGATGAAGAGAGTTGCTATACATTTTGTGATGAAGTTCTTAAAATAGTGAAACATTTCAAATGCACAGAAATTGTAACTACAGGTGGTATTGGCTTACAAGCAATTCCTGAAAAACCAAAATTATATTGCACATCAAATGATGCTCGCTTACTCAAATCATTCTTAAAATCTGTTCCATTTATCAAAAAAGAAATATTTGGTGTAGTTGGTCCAATAGTTGGTGCATCAGGTATATTGCTTGGTCTAGGAAAAAAACGAAAAGTAAAAGGGGTATCCTTGCTTGCAGAAACATTTGGCCATCCGATGTATTTAGGAATTAAAGGGGGAAAAGAAGTTCTGCGCGCGTTAGAAAAGCGCTATAAGTATGGGGTCAATATTAAGAAAATGTCAAAAGAAATCATTGAAGCTGAAAATGAACTTATGAAAAAAACAAAGGAATGGATTTCTGAAGCGAAGAATGCTCCTGCAGGCGGAAGATCAGCCACCAATAAAATGGATTATATTGGATAAATCATAGTTAAATGAAAAACAATTTCACTTATTTCTTTAATCATTCTAGTAAAATAAAAAATGTATCAATAAATTTCCTCAAAAAATCCATTTTTACACATGCTAGCTCAGCGCAATATTTATAAACGAACTTCTCTTAGTAAAAGACATGTTGAAAAAGAGGTCACCTAGATGTAGAACTAGCTCTTTGTATCCACTTTTCTCTAAGCGCGGCCAGGTTACATTATTCATAATTATAGGATTAGTTGTTATTGCAACATTCGCTGGAATATATGTTGTCAAAAAAGATGTTATTTTTTCAAGTGATACAACAGATGCAACACCAAATGCTGCTCCTTTGGAATCTGTTGTTGCTCGTTGTTTAGATTCAACAGCGATCACTGCTCTTGAACTATTAGGCATTCAAGGGGGATATGTTAAAGTTCCTCAATCATTATCTGCTTCATTTAACACGCGTTTGGAACTTGGTCCGGGTTTTGTAATTCCATATTGGGCAGTTGGCATGCAAAAATCAATTCCAACTTTGGTTGATATCAAAAAAGACATCGATGCGTATGTTGAAGAAAATGTTGTTGAATGTGTTAAGAGTGATGGAGCATTTAAGAAACGATTTGTCTTTGAAGCAAGAGACGATCCAAAATCTGATGTAACAATCGGTAATGATAGAGTTGTTTTTAATCTTGCATGGAATATTGTAGTGCAAGATAAAACTGGTTCTAAAGTAACAGAAGCAACAGAACATAAAGTTACAAAGCGGCACCAGTTAAAACGTATGCATGAAACTGCTTCAACAATTATTGATTTTGAATTAACTGATCAAAAAATTGAAGATTTGACGCAAGATTTACTTGCATTTGATGTTGAATCAGTTCCGCTTTCTGGCATTGAAGTGAGCTGCACCGCAAAAAAATGGCCACTTCCTGAAGTAAAAGAAGGAGTGCAAGAATTACTTAGAAATAATCTTCGTGAATTAAAAGTGCAAGGGACAAAATTCACCCCACATCTAGAATCTCAACCCTATTACAAGGCTCATTATGTATGGGACTTCACAGATGAATTTTCGCAGCCAGATATTGAAGCTCGTTTTGATTTTCAACCAACATGGCCTATGACATTTGATGTTGCACCAAGTAGTGGCGGATACTTAAGTTCCGCTCCTCTTGCTGAAGGTCTTGAAATGGCACCATTCTATTGTTTGCAAAATTGGAAATTCACATATACAATACATTATCCTATCCGGGTTGAATTACGTGATAAATTCAATAATGTGTTTCAAATGGCATTTATGGTTCATTTGAATCGAAATATCCCTGACAGAGCAAGTCAAGTAAGTGGCACATCTACTCAACTCCCAGCCAGTTTCTCAGATGAAGAATTCTGCGCAAAAGCACGAATTCCAATGCGGTTTAGTACATTTAAAATAATTGATAATCCAGATACTGGCGCGTATGTACGTGATCCACTTGACGCAGTAAATCTCTCATTTTTATGTCTACGATCTCAATGTGATTTAGGACAAAGTCAGTACGGCTTTTTAGATATTGGTAATTCAGCCTCAGTTCAAACAACAGTACCATTTTGCGCTGGTGCATATATCAAAGCAACTAAAGAAGGATTTATGTCGGATCCAGTTCGTGCATATACCAAGGAAAATCGCGAAATTGAAATAAATCTAAAACCAATAAAAAAGATATCATCAAATCGTATTGAAATTCTTAAACACTCATCAGGCCAAAGTGCAGGAATAAAAATGGCTGGAGATGAACAGGCAATAATTACGCTTACATATAATCCAATTCAACCAGGTCAAGATGCACCTGCAGCAATCCCACTTCTTGAACAACGTGTTGCCCTAACTCCTTCATTAGATATTGATTTACAAAAATTCAACAAATTAACATTCCTTGCTGAAGATGATTTTACCTATGATCTAGATATTCAAATATTCAAAGAAAATACATTCACAGGTGGATATAAAGCAAAATGGACTCCTAATTGGGTGTTGTTATCACAAGCTCAAAGAATCACATTTCATGTAGTTGATGCAGCCGGAAAAAAAGACACACAGCTTTTTGATATGCTCGCAAACCTTGAAAATGCAAGTGCAACTATGCAACCTCCAGAAATACAATGAGAACTCTGCACCAACAATTAAAAATGTACTTTACGCTATTTGTCATTTTACTTTTCACACTCTCTCCACTTGCATCAGCAGTTTCAATTAGTGATGTTTCTTCCATTGATATCTCTGATGACAGTGCAACTATTTCCTGGGTAACTGATGAAAAAGCAAATAGTTTTGTTAAATATGGTTCGCCAAAACCATCCATTAAAGTTGGAGATGCAAAAGCAAAAATAAATCATCAAATTAACCTAAAAAAATTATCCGCTAATACAACATACTTGTATCAAGTGGAATCAGGCGGTGTAATTGATGATAATAATAAATCCTTTCATTCTTTTACAACATTGCCACCTTTTGGAGGAGTTACATTAACAGTAAATGTAAGTGACGCCATTGAAGGATATTCTCTATCACTATTTGGTACATCAGATCTTGGTGCAACAATTAAAGTATTCATAAATAAAAAATTACAAGCGCAAGCAATTGTCTCAGAGAAAGCTGAAAATTCAACTTTAGGAACATTTGCAATGGGCAATATCCTCCTTATTCCAAATGAAGTTAATATTCTTAAAGTTGAAGCAAGTTTCAAAGGAAAGACTTCAAAATTTGAGAAAAAAGTAATTAGTGATTCATTAAAGCCTCAACTTATTACTGAACCAAGCCTGTATACTTCTAAAAAAGCATACACATTTAAAGCAAATTTATCTGAGAAATCAAGTTATGAAATCTTTGTTAATAATAAATCTACAAAAAAGGGATCAGGTATAACTATTAATCAAAAACTTAATCTCAAAAAAGGAAAAAATAATCT
>CAYOOY010000047.1:0-7616 GCA_964405725.1 uncultured Methanosarcinales archaeon
GTGTTTTTTTTTTGTAGTTTCTCAATTACATTCGCCATTACAAACGTTTTACCCGATCCTGTGATTCCAAGAAGCGTTTGCGCGGATTGTGAACTAAATTGATCTACAATTTTACGTATTGCTTCTTGCTGACCACCAGCAGGTTTGAAGTTTGAATGAAGTTTAAATGACATATAGATTCATTTTATGTGCAGCTTTTAAAATCTTTAGCTTATTATTGATGATCGCCTACTGAAAAGTTTTTAAAGTCTAAAATATTCCTCTAACAAAAGAGAATGGTAAAACAGCAAATTATTGATTGGGTTAAACTTGAAAGAGGTAAAGGGATTTCTGATGATAAACTAAGAGCTGCATTAGTAAAGCAAAAATATTCTGAGCAAGAAATCAAAGAGGCGCTTGGTGGCCCTTTAGCACCTGCTCAAGCTGCACCAGTTGCAGCAACACCAGCATCAACAGGCTCAAAAAAGAAATTAATTATTGGCATAGCAATAGGTGTAGTTGTTCTACTCGTAGTTATTGGTGGTATATACTATTATGCAAATACGGTAGTTGAATTTGATGATTTTGCAGATGATTTTGATGAAAGTGAATATGAAGAAGATGAAGACTTTTCTGATTTTGAAGAAGATGATGCAGCATTTGGCTAGCCAATTATAATTTAATATTTTCTTTAAATTCCATTTCCCTTCTTTTACGATTATACCTAATTGCATATCTATGAACTTCATTTCGCATCTGGCGCATAAGAAGCATCATTGAAGAATTCTGTGGAAACACGCGTGGATCGGATTCATGGGGCAAAAAGAGTTCTTCATTCTTCTTTGCTAATCCAACTATGGGAATTTTCAAACCAAGTTGTTGTAGTGATTCAAGCGCACTTGATAACTGGCCTTTTCCTCCATCTACTAATATCAAATCAGGCATAGCCATTTTTGCATCTTGAAGGAATTTATATCTTCGATAGATAACTTCTCTCATAGATGCAAAATCATCATTCTTTTTTCGTATTTGTTTGATTTTATATCTACGGTATTCATCATTATTTGATTTTCCATCTTTATATTGAACCATAGCTCCAACATGATGGCTAAATCCTAAATTAGACATATCAAAACATTCAATCACTCTTGGCACTACGGGTAGATTTAATCTTCGCTGGATATCCTTTAACGTTTTATTATCTAATTTGAATAATGCATTTTTCTGCGCCATTTCTACCAGACGTTTTTTATCACCCTTTAACGGAACTGTAATATGTACTTTTGCGCCCTTTCGTCTTTCAAGATATTTTTCAATTGCATCTTTATCTTCAATTTGCGCATCAATAATAATCTCAGAGGGGATATAATGTGTAGAATAATACATCTTTACAAAACTTGCACGTAAATCGTCATCTGCATCTAATAAGTATTCTTTTTTCCCAGAAATTACTCCCTTAGAAATTGAAAATAAGCAAACAGCTATTTTCTGATCATTACCTGAAGTTCCAATAATATCTTGATCAAACTTTTTGATTAAATCAACATGTTGTTTTTCATCAAGTATGGTAATTGCTTCAATTTGACGTCGCTTTTCTAACGCTATTTCATATTTACGCGCGTGTGAAGCTTGCTTCATTTCAACTTTAAGTTTATTTAGAACTGGTGTCGTTTTTCCTTTGAGAAATTCTTTTGCCTTAATTACTCGTTCTTTATATTTATCTTCAGAGATTTCATTGATACAAGGAGCACTACATAACCCAATATGATAATTAAGACATGCGCGTTTTGGAAGTGTTTTACATGTTCGTAATTGAAATAATTCATTACATAACCTTACAATTTCAACACGTGCATTTCCACTGGTATATGGACCAAAGTACGTTCCTTTTTTGCCTAATCTTCGTGTACTATAGACACGTGGAAATTGATCATCAGTTACATGAATATACGCAAATGTTTTTGAATCTTTAAGCAGGATGTTATATTTTGGTGTATGTTTCTTAATTAACTTATTTTCAAGTAATAATGCCTCTACTTCAGAATTTACTATAATATGATCTACACTCGTTATTCTTTTTACAAGAATCGTTGTTTTATATGACTGGTTCGATCTAAAGTACGAGGCTACTCGCTTTTGTAGATTCTTAGCCTTGCCTATGTAGATAATATGGTTATTTTTATCTTTAAATAGGTATACACCTGGCTGTGTGGGTAAATTATGATACATACAAAGAATGTTGTTTGTGTAGTTTTTAAGAGTTATTATACAATTCAAAACTTCTCGTAATTCACACTATCACCAGAACTTCTATCAACACCATCAAGTAACGGTTTCAAAAATGTTGCCGTATGGGATTTTTTTTCATGCACAATATACTCTGGTGTACCAAACGCAACTATCTTACCACCAGCATCTCCGCCTTCTGGACCTAGATCAATAACATAATCACAACATTTGATCACATCTAAATTATGCTCAATTACAAAAATAGTATTTCCTTTATCCACCAATCTATTTAACACGACAAGTAACTTACGTACATCTTCAAAATGAAGTCCGGTTGTTGGCTCATCAAGTAAATATGCAGTCTTTCCACGTTTAACTTTAGCTAGTTCACGTGTCAACTTAATACGTTGAGATTCACCACCAGAAAGCGTCGTTGCACTTTGACCTAATTTAATATAGCCCAACCCAACATCAAATAATGTTTGCAACTTACGATTAATCGAACTATGATTTGAAAAAAATGTTAATGCTTCTTCCACACTCATATCTAAGATATCTGCAATACACCGATTTTTATATGTGATTTCTAATGTTTCTTTATTGTAGCGTTTACCCTTACATTCCTCACACTCAACAAAAACATCTGGTAAAAAATTCATTTCAATACGAATTAAGCCATCACCTCTACATTCTTCGCATCTTCCACCAGGAACATTAAATGAAAATCGTCCTTGCCTATATCCTCGTCGTTTAGATTCTTTTGTTGCGGCAAATAACATACGAATATCATCAAACATTTTTGTGTAGGTAGCTGGATTAGATCGGGGAGTTTTACCAATAGGTTCTTGATTAATGACAATGATACTATTGATCTCTTCAGGAATTTCAATAGATCTATGTTTTCCAATAATATTAGTAGATTTTCTAAGTTTTCGTTTCAATGCAGGCATTAATGTTAAATTCATAAGGGACGATTTACCAGAACCGCTCACGCCAGTAATGCCACACAAAACTTGCGTTGGAAATTGTACATCTACCTTTTTCAAATTGTTTTCTTCAGCTCCTTCTAATTCTATCCATGAAGTTGGTGTACGACGCTGTTTTGGAAGAGTGATACCATATTCACCTGAGAGGTATTTTCCTGTAATACTATTTGAGCGCATAATTTGTTTTGGCGTACCCTTAGATGTAATGTGACCACCATGAACACCAGCACCAGGACCAATATCTAAAATATAATCTGCATTCTTGATAGTTTCTTCATCATGCTCTACAACAATTAATGTATTACCTAAATCTCGTAGCTTATGAAGTGTAGATATTAATTTTTTATTATCTCGTTGATGTAGCCCAATTGAAGGTTCATCTAATATATACAATACCCCCATTAAGTTAGCACCAATTTGTGTGGCCAAACGAATACGTTGCGCCTCACCACCAGATAGCGTTCGTGCACTTCGTGATAAATTCAAATACCCAAGTCCTACATTTTGTAGAAACGATAATCTATCTTGAATTTCTTTGAGAACTTGTTTTGCAATAAATGATTCTTTTTTTCCAAGCAATTTTGGAAGTTCATCAAAGAATGCAATAGATTTGCTCACTGATAAATCAGTAACGTCAATTATAGAATGTTTATTGATTTTAACTGATAAAATAGTATCTTTAAGACGCTGACCTTCACAGGTATCACATGGAAGATTATGCATTAATTTCTCGATCTTTTGTTTTCTATGATTACTTTGTGTTTGTTTATACAAACGCATTGTTTGTGGGATAACTCCTTCCCACCCATTCTTCAAATTCATGCGAGCACCCGTATGCCATTTTCCACTTAATCTTTTTTTGGTCCCGTATAATAACACCTGCACTTGTTTTTTAGTTAATTCTTCAAGTGGCGTAAATAAATCAAATCCAAATTCTTTAGCAACGACACCTATTTGTTGCGCACGCCACTTTAAATCAAATTTCCCATAAATTTCAAGAGCACCATCCATAATACTTAAACTTGGATCCGGAATTAAAAGGTCAGGATCAATTTCGACATGTTCACCAAGTCCTAAACAGGTTGGACATGCACCAAAGGGACTATTGAATGAAAACATACGCGGTTCAAGTTGTTCAAATACAATTTCTTGATGTTTAGAACATGCGCCAAATGTTGAGTAGGTGGTTTCACCAGCACCACGTCCAATTTCTTTGTGTTTGTTACTCGTCTTTTTTTCGGCACGTGCTTCTGGGTCAAGAACGAGTAATGTTCCATCACTTTTATGCAATGCTTGCTCAACTGCTTCAGCTAAGCGAAGTCGATTATCATCACTTATCTCAATTCTATCAATGACGGCTTCAATCCAATGTTTTTCATATCGAGCTAATTTTATTTCGTCACGAACAGATTCCATGCGATAGATTTTTCCATTAACACGAACACGAGTAAATCCATCTTTTTGTAATTCATCAAATATTTTTTCATGAGTTCCTTTAACGCCTCTAATAATTGGAGCTAAAATAATTAATTGACGTCCCTTATCGGATAAAATTAAATCTACAATATTTTGTGCACTTTGTGGCCGTACTGTTTCATCACATTTAGGACAATGTACTACCCCTACACGCGCGTATAATAAACGAAGATAATCATAAATCTCAGTTACTGTGCCAACTGTTGAACGTGGATTTTTGGAAGTAGTTTTTTGTTCAATAGAAATTGCTGGTGAGAGACCTTCAATACTATCAATATCAGGTTTATTCATGATTCCTAAGAATTGTCTAGCATACGCTGAGAGTGATTCTACATATCGTCTCTGACCTTCGGCGTAAATAGTATCAAACGCAAGAGTAGATTTACCTGATCCACTTAAACCAGTAATTACCGTTAATTTGTTTCGAGGAATCTCTACTGTAATGTTCTTCAAATTGTGTTCTCTTGCGCCTCGTACAATTACGTTTTTGAGCATTTTTTGTCGCCTTAAGTTGATTCACCCTCTGTTTTATAAAGCTTGTCCGCACTTGTCCAGTTGTCCAGTGCAACAAATCAGAGCCAAAACACTTAAATAAAGAAACAAAATAAAATATCTTGGTGGTTAGATGCTGCAACATTCATTCATACAATTTTCAAATAAAACTACAGAGGTTAAACTCTGGAAACAAGGAGTTCTTCATTGGAACGAATTAGCTTCTGCAAATGTTGCACACAGAACCAAGCAAGATCTACAAAATAAAGTAGAAGAGTGGAAAAGTAAAATTAATGATCATGCTTTTTTAAGTCAAAAGTTTACGTCATCTGAACAATGGAGATTATTTAATGATTTTAAAAATTCATGCTGCTATTTAGATATTGAGACAACTGGCTTAAGCAGATATAACAATATAGTTACCACCATTGGTTGTTTTAATGGAAAAACAAGTAAGGTATTTGTGCAGGGTCAAAATTTACATCAATTTCCAAAATACATCCAACAGTTTTCATTAATTGTTACATATAATGGAAAAACATTTGATATGCCATTTCTAAAAACACAATTTCCTCGAATAGAGTTCAATCAAATCCACATTGATTTACGCTATCCTTTAGCAAAACTTGGCTTTAAGGGAGGACTTAAAAAAATTGAAAGAGATGTTGGTATTGTTCGTTCAGATGAATTAGCTGCAGTGGATGGCTATGAAGCAGTGCGATTATGGTACCAATATAAACGTGGTGATCTTGATGCATTAGAGTTATTAAAACGCTACAATATTGCAGATGTAGAAAATTTACAACCATTGATGATCCAAACATTTGATTCACTTAAGCAACAAGAATTTCTACGACATATTGAATGAATTTACTTTAACTTCTCAACAATCATCTTATGTACATGAGAATTAGTTGCAATAGCATTCTTAATCCATCTGGTATCTTTGTTCTTATAATCAAGCGGATCACCATTTCGATCACTCATTATTCCTCCAGCTTCTTCAATAATTGTGTGGGGACCACATGCATCCCACTTGTGAGATTTACCAGATAATTCCAAATACACGTCCGTCTCACCAGTTGCTACTTTCATAAAACGAGATCCTGCACTTTCAGTTTTACAATTCAAGTTAACTTCGCTTTCTGAGAATAATGATTGTTCTTTTTCATCAAATGTTGTTAAATACATTTTCAAGGGGTCTTTACTATCTGAAACATGTATTTTTTTCTTTACACCTTTCTCTATTAGAAAAGCTCCCTTTCCTTTTTTTGCATAAAAGATTTGATCTCTTCTTGGAATATATACAACACCAAATATTGGAACACCATTATCACATAATCCTAACAGTATTGAAAAACCATCATGCTTTTTAATAAAAGATCGAGTACCATCCAAAGGATCTATAAACCATACTCTTTTAGAAAAATCAACATTTGATGGTGTTTCTTCTGTAACAAGTTGATCATCTGGAAATAACTCACTCATTTTTTTCTTTAGTAAATCATCCACTGCAAAATCAGCATCAGTTACTGGATCATTTTTTCCCTTATATTTTACATTAAAAGAAGAATCTTGGTACTTAATTAATATTTCACCAGCTTCCTTAAGAACAGGAATTAATCTATCAATCATATTGTGTTTAATTTCTAATTATATATAAATTTACGCACATTACAGCCGAATAAAAATATGAGCACATAACCTTAATAAAACAATTAGCAAAAAACATCTATATGCTAACACAGCAAGAATATCTAAGACAATTACTTCATATAGTAATTGGCGTTATTACTGTCGTACTCATTTATTTCCATATCTTGACACCGTTTGCAATATTTCTACTAATCATAGTCGGAGTTATTGCTTCATTTCTTAGTAAGCGTACGTATCTACCATTTTTCACATATTTTCTCAACAATTTAGAACGAGAAAATCAGCGAGATAAATTTCCTGGTAAGGGTCTTATATTTTATTTTGTAGGTGTATTGTTGGTAATAAAGTTATTTGATACAAATATTGCCCTTGCATCAATCATGATTCTTGCATTTGGCGATAGTATCTCACACATGGTGGGAAGACATTTTGGTAGAATAAAAAATATTTTTAATGGTAATTCAAGAAAACTTCTTGAAGGCACCGTTGCAGGAACATTAGCTGGATTTCTAGGAGCGTTAGTATTTGTTCCTATTGCAGAAGCGTTTTTAGGTTCATTAGTTGCAATGATTGCAGAAGTAATTAAAATTGATTTTAATGAGAAACCGCTTGATGATAATTTTATTGTACCACTAGTTGCTGGAACAACTATGTTATTAGTTGGACAATGGATCTGATTGTAGGAGCGGAGCTACTTCAATACCTGTTGGTGTAATTGAAAGTGCAGGTTTGCCATATACTTTCTGACTAATCATATTTCCAACTTCAACATAATCATTAGCTCCATGCATATCATCT
>CAYOOY010000048.1:0-7479 GCA_964405725.1 uncultured Methanosarcinales archaeon
ATTTGTAAAGTGGATTATGAAAAAAGAATTGACTTTTGTGTATGTTAAATCAATTATTGTTGGTGGCATTTTATCTTTAACATGGTGGGCGACTAAAGTAGTTTCAATGTTGCAGGAGCGTGTTTCTCGTATTGAATATTTGGATGCGGGATTAACAAGCGCGGATACAAGCTTTTGGTATAAAGTTGTAAGCTTTGCAAAAAATTATTTTACACCAAATATGGGAACTGCAACCAGACCGTATAGCTTTAATGATTTCTTTGTGGCAAAAGATGCTAATATGATTAATAACCCAATTGGACTTGGTGTTGTTGTAACAATTCTTTTAGTAATATCCTTGTTCTTTTTAGTTATATATTGGAAGAAGTATTGGTCTTCAAAAAAGAGTTATATTTTTATTAGTTTGTTATGGCTCTTAATTACATTTTTAATTGTTAATAGTGCTACTTTTAATATTCCTGGTTTGTTTGGATTTCGTACATGGATGTTAATGGTGATACCTATTTCAATACTGGTCGCAGAAGGTGTTACATTGCTGATGAGGTATGCAAGGCCATTTGGTAAACTAATTCCTTTAGTATTGGTTCTTGGTCTTGCTATTGGATTGATATATACTTCAGGTATGCCAAAATATGCTGTAAATACTGCTAATTGGCCACCTGGGCAAGGGTGGACATCAATGCAAGAAATTCAATTATATTTATGGTTCAATAGTGTTCCTAAAGGAACTAAAGTATTTCCTTTTTCTGGGAGCCAGAATAATGAACTTATTGGTCTTGATATGTATCATTGTGATTGGTGTGTAAATGAGCGATCATTTAGAGAGAAAATGTTATCCCATACACCTGCTGAGACTCACGCATTTTTAACAAAGGAAGGGTACAAATATTTACTTCTTGATACAAAGACGTTTATGGTACATCAGGAAACGCTCGGTAATACTACGCAGCCAACTATAATAAAATTATTTGAGACATATGCGAGGGATGATGTACATTACACTCCTGTGTTCCAAAACCAAGGTGGCGTTGTGTTGCAAGTTAAGTGATTGTTTTGTACGATAACATTTATAATACATCTATTGCCATTGTGAGCTATGGAAAAGCCGTACAAAGTTGTGTTTCATAAAAAGAATTGTATTGGAGTTGTAGCTTGTGAAGTAGTCTTTCCAGAAGCATGGAAATATGAGAAAGATAAAGGAGTTGTTACGTTAAAATCTCCTGATGCAACTAAAACGAATGAGAAAGAAGAGCTATTTATTACTAAAGAAGAACTTTCTAAATTCATGGAATCAGCAGAAGTATGTCCGGTTGAAGTAATTGAGATATATGAAGTTGCAACAAATAAAAAAATTTTTCCAAACAGATGAAAGTAACATTAATTAATCCGAATATTCGAACGCAGAAGGGAGACTTCTTTGGAAGTGGCATTCCATTTCTTCCAATTACTCTTGCGTACTTAACTGCGTATTTGCGAAAACATAACCATATACCTCAAGTAATAGATGCATTTGGTGAAAAACCAACTACTATTGTAGAAGAAGGGGATTTTTTGGTGCAGGGATTAAGTATGCAAGAAATTATGGATTCTATTGACCCCGATTGTGATGCAATCATTTTGTATGCAAGTTTAGTAATTACACATAATTCTAATATTTGTATTATTAAAGAAATTAGAAAGAAATTTGATGTTCCTATTTTTTTAATAGAAAATATTCATAGTGTTGTTGGGTACTCTTTGCTAAAAGTACATGATGAATACCTTGCAGCAGGTGTTAATTACGTTCTATTAGGAGATAGTGAAGAGAAATGTGTTGAATTATTACAAAATATTAAAGAGGGAATTCAGCCAACTATGGAAGGAATAATATTTATGTCAAATGGCAAAAAAATTATTCGAAAAAATAAAGTTTCAAAAACTAATTTGGATACCTTTCCATTTCCTGCATGGGATTTATTTCCCATTAAAAATTATTGGGCACTACAATATGCGCATGCTCCAATGAAGGAAAGTTATCTTCCTTTACTTACATCTCGTGGATGTCCCTATCCATGTGAATTTTGTGTAACCCCTCTTATTTTAGGAAAATTATGGCGACCACGAAGTCCGCACAATGTTGTAGATGAAATTGAACATTCAATTAAAGAGTATGGTGTTACTGAATTTCATATTGAGGATTTAAATCCAACAGTTGGCAAATATAGATTTATTGATATTTGTAAAGAAATTGTTAAACGAGACCTTAAGATTGAATTAAAAATAGTTGCAGGAACAAAAGCAGAAACATTTGATAAGGAAACAATTGGATGGATGAAAAAAGCAGGATTTTCGTATGTATCAATTTCTCCAGAATCTGGTTCAAAGAAAGTTTTATCTAAAATGAAAAAGGGATTTAGTCATAGGCATGGGATAGATGTCATTTCTCGATTGCGTAAAGCAGGAATAACATCCCAGGCTTGCTTTGTGTTAGGTTTTCCAGGTGAGAAAAAGAAGGATTTACAGATGACTCGATCATATATCAAACAACTAGTGCAAGCAGGAATTGATGAAGTTGCGATTTTTATTATGACTCCCATACCGGGATCGGCAGCGTTTGATTATGCCCCTGATGGATATGAGAATTTAAATCAACTCACCTTTTCTCCTAAATGGCGTCCAGAGTATAAAGAACTACGAAATTATAGAAATCACACTTATGTATTATTCTTTTTATGGAAATTACTGTATCAGCCATGGGCATTATCAAAAATGGTTGGTCGGGTGTTTACTAAGAATTTCAATACCAAAATGGAAATGGCGTTTTGGCGTGTTAGTAAACAACATATTAAGAGTCTGTTTGGCGAGAAGTTGTAGTTTCTTAAGAAGCACTTGGCTTTGCAGATGTTTTCTTCTTCTTGCTAAAAAATCCTTTTGAGCGTAGTCCGAAATTCAAGAAATCTTTAATGGATACTTGATCAAGCATCTTAATTGAGAGGGCATAGTCCATCTTAAAAATAGTATCAAACACTTTATTTGGTTTCATTTTAATCATCTTTTCTACCAAGGGTATTAGAACCGGAAATCTCACACCAACACTAAATAATCGTTGCAAGTTAATAAACTGCGATTCATTTTTCAATTTGACGGGTGTTGCGATAAAATATGAATTTTCATAGTCGTCCACATCATAATCCTTATCGAGATATCCCTGTTCTTTTGCATATGCTTCAAGGTCTGTTTTTGGATAGGGCTGTACTAATGCTACTCGTGCGAAATCAACTCCCAATTTGGCATTAAATTTCATCGTATTAAGCGCTTGTTCAATTGATTCTCCTGGGATTCCAATAAGATTAAATGTCTCTACTTTTATTTTGTGTTTCTTGAACAACTTCATGGCATCTGCGAGCATTTTGTTTGTAACTCCACGCTTAAGAATTGCATTATTAATGGCATTATCGGCAGTTTCAAAACCCATTTTCACAGAATGACAACCGGCTTTTTTCATTAACATGACGAGTTCATCATCAAGTCCATTTGGCCTAACAGTACACGTGAACGATAAATTGACGTGCTTTTTGTATTCCACTAAGAATTCTTTAAGCCACGTATTTACATCTAATGTAAATGTATCGTCTTGAAAATCGACTCTCTTATAGTTATATTTACTAACACATTCTTGAATTTCTGCAATAACATTTGGAATTGAACGTCTTCGTACATATTTCCCTTTATCTTTGTAGATTTTACGAATAGAATGATGAAAACAAAACGAGCAAGCATATGGGCACCCCCTCATAGTTATTATTCTCAAATTCTCCTGATTTACGATGAATTTGTAACGCCCATATAGTTCTCTATCGGGAAACGCAAAGGAATCCATATCTTGTACCAAATTAGCAACTTGATTCTCATATGTTTCTCCATTTTTTTTAATTATTAGACTTGGCACGTCCGTTCGATCCATATTGTCCATTAAATCTCCAAATGCATGTTCTCCATCCCCTACGCAAATCATGTCTACTGAAGGATGTTCAATTACCTTTGGAAAAAATGTAGGATGTGACCCACCAAGAATTATTTTGGTATCAACATGTTTTTTGATTTTGTCAGCAAGTTCTAATGACCAGGTATGAATTCCTGTTGTACAAGATATAGCAATTAAATCAGGCGCATATGCTATTTCAGAAATAATGTCGTTGGTTACCGAAGATACAATTAAGTCAGTCTCGTGTCCTCGCCTCTTAAGCTCGGCTGAGATATACATTAATCCTAAACTTACAAACGGATCTCTTTGAATAAAAAGCGCTTTCATACCACACCTATGATGGCACTACCACCATCGAAATTTTCAATCTAAGTTACACATATATAAATCTTTCTTTGATTAGATAGTAACATGTCTATGTGGGAAAACCGCTAATTTTATAATACTGGGAGCATCACGCGATCTTAATGAAATTAAGTGTTATTATACCCGCATATAATGAATCCTCTACCATAAAAGAACTAATTTCTAAAGTGAAAGAGGTAGATTTAAGCTCTATGGGCGTAGATAAAGAAATAATTGTTATAAATGATTGTTCTAAAGATAATACACAACAAATTGTTGAAAAAATTAAAGGTGTTAAACTTCTGAATCATAAAAGTAATAAAGGAAAAGGTGGCGCTGTAAAAACAGGTATTCGTGCAGCGTCAGGTGACATAATAATAATTCAAGACGCGGATTTAGAATATGATCCAAATGAATACTCTCTTGTCATAAATCCGATAGTTGAGGGAAAAGCAAAAGTTGTATACGGCTCTCGATTTTTGAGTAAGCGACAACGAAATCGTAATACGGCGTTTCTTGAAACGCATAGTGGGGCGTATGGCTCAGCATATCTTGGGGGTAGAGTAATTACGTTTTGGACAAACATTTTGTTTAACACGCGAATTACTGATGAACCAACATGTTATAAATGCTTTAGGGCAGACATAATCAAAAACATCAAAATCAAAGGAAATAAGTTTGATTGGGAACCAGAAGTGACTGCTAAAATAGCAAAAAAGGGCATCAGAATCTTTGAAGTTCCAATATCGTACTTTCCTCGAACATTTGAGCAGGGGAAACATATCAACTGGAAAGATGGTATCCATGCGTTATGGACGTTAGTAAAATATCGAATAATATCTTAGGAATAATAAAATGACTGAAAATATCACGCAAAACACACACGAACCAGAAACTATTTTTGAACAAGTAGATTGCAACTTATGTAATTCGAATGATTATACTGTTATCTATGAATCGAGGTATCAAGACGAAAAAGATAGCGATCTTGCAGCAAAATTTCGTTCATCTGGTGATGAAACGTTAATTGATCAAGTTGTAGAATGTAAGCGATGCCGTTTACAATATATCAATCCTCGATTGAAACCTTCATTAATAATTGAAGGATATAGCGAAGGGTCTGATGAAGCATTTATTTCTCAGGCTAAAGGAAGAGAATTAACATTTGCTAAAACACTCAAAATAATTCACAAATATGCACGTAACGGAAAAATTTTAGATATTGGCACGGCGGGCGGATCTTTTTTACAATCGGCAAAAAAACAAGGGTGGGATGTGTATGGTTGTGAATTAAATAAATGGTTATGCAATTGGGCCAAAGAAAATTATGGAATAGAAGTACAACAAGGAACCGTATTTGAGCAGAATTATGAAGATAATCAATTTGATGTAGTTACATTATGGGATGTCTTGGAACATGTACCCGATCCTAAAAAAGTTCTCGAAGAGTGTCACAGAATACTTAAGCCAAACGGAATTTTGGTTGTAAATTATCCTGATATTGGAAGTTGGATTGCAAAAGTTATGGGGCGTAAATGGTTTTTTTACTTGTCAGTCCATCTATACTATTTCACTCCAAAAACAATGAGAAAAATTCTACGCCTAAGTGGATTTAAAACAAAAGAAATCAGGCCGCATTATCAAAAGCTTGGTTTAGGATATTTAATGGTTCGTATGAAAGCATATAGTAAGCTGCTTCATCATCTTGGCTCTGCCATTGTTAGAGGTCTTGGTTTATCAAATGTGCAAATGCCATATTGGATTGGGCAAACATTAGTTGTAGCACGAAAAAAATAACTTTTTTATGGCGATCGAAAATGAAAGTGTAGAACATCACGAAGTTATTGTTCTTGGAGCAGGAGCCACAGGCCTTGCAGTTGCGCGTTCTTTATTACAAAAGAAAACAAAATCTGTCCTTATTTTAGAGAGAAATAATTATGTTGGCGGTCTTGCTTCATCATTTCAGCATAAGGATTTTTTAATTGATTTTGGGCCTCATAAATTATTTTCAAATATACCCGGAATTATGGATGAAATACGTAGTATTAATGGGGAAGATAATTTAGTTGTGAAAAAAATTAATAGTCTTTATTTTTTGGGAAAAAAGTTTCAATTCCCTATTAAACCACTCGAATTACTTCAAAATATAAGCCCAAAAACTGTTTCTGCTGGTTTGCAAATTCCATTGAGCCTTTTAAAAAGTATTATGTTGTACAACGTTTTTGGAAAAAAAGCAAAAACGTTTGAAGAATATCTAGTTAAAGGATTTGGAAAAAAGGCGTATAAGGTTCTTTTTGAAGGCTATGCAAATAAAGTGTGGGATAAACCCCAGAATTTAAGCAAGGATATTGCAAAAATTCGTATTCCTGTTCCGAATGTTGGTGAATTAATAAAAAATACGTTAACTGGAAAATCTGAGCCAAAAGTAGCAGCCCACGAATTTTATTATCCTCGTCTTGGCATGCGGCAATTTACTCGAAAGATGGCCACTCAAATAGAGGAAATGGAAGGTACAATCAAACTTAATATGCCCATTACATCTCTTACAAAAGAAGGAGATTTATTTAAGGTGATGACACCTGAAAAAACCTATACAACTACTACACTGATAAGTACAATACCACTTAGTTCATTGATCCATATGTATGATCAATCAACATCTGATGCTAAAGATAGAATTGACAAATTACGCTACAATGATATCCATTTAGTATATTTGTTTTTCAAGAAAAAACGAATTTTAAGAGATAATTGGGTTTTTTTCCCAGAAATAGATATTGCGTTCAATAGGGTTTCAGAACAAAAAAGCTTTAGTCCGTTTATGGTTCCTCATGACAAAACAGTAATTTGTGCTGAGATTACAAATCCTAGCCTAATACATTTAACCAATGAAGAACTAATTGAGCGATCCATTAAAGATTTAATTAAAACAAACACCATCAAAAACCGAGATGCTCTATTTGATACGCATGTAATTCGCCTAAAAAACATTTATCCTATTTATGACATTCATTATAAAGAGAATCTTCAACATGTTCTTGATTTCTTGGAGAAGCATAATATTCTTACTATTGGCAGATTTGGCCTGTTTAATTATAATAACGTTGATCATTGTTTAGATATGGGGGAAGTTATTAGCAACCACGTAGTTGAAAATGGAGATATGAGTG
>CAYOOY010000049.1:0-7184 GCA_964405725.1 uncultured Methanosarcinales archaeon
ATCTTGGGTTTAGCGAAGGTGTTGCTGAAAGTTTATATCCTGAATTAATGAATATAAGTTACAATCTTGCAAAAAAGCGAGATGAGACCGAGCGAAGTATTTTGATTGGTAATTAGGGAGCGATTACAATAAGGTTGTTTTTTATTTTGATTACTTTTATAAAGTTTGGATAATGCGCTAGATTATATGCGTGGGTAGTTTAGCGGTTAGAATATGACGTTGCCAACGTTGTGACCCGGGTTCGATTCCCGGCTCGCGCATAGAGTCTTTTTGACGGATTTATGTGATTTGAAAACATGTACCACAAACCTACCAGATTTATATAAACGGCGATTTCGTCGATACGCCTGCATGAAAAAAGACTTATATAATACAAAAGAAAGATATCACAAATATAAAGAGAAATTGATTAATGGAGAATTTGACCTTAGTTCCCAAAATAGAAAATTCTTGTTACAATATCTCGAAGATATGGAAAATGGAATAAATATTTCCACGATGAATAGAAAAGGATCAAGGAGTTATTCAAGACTTTATTCACTAAAAAATCGGTTGATGTTGTTAATGGACAAATTTAATGATATTTTCGAAATAAACGATATAACTTTGATTAAAGAAGAACAATTACATAAGTTTTTTACTGATATGAGAAATGGTGTGATAAAAAGGCGAGATGGCAAGGATTTTATGTCTGCAAAAGATTATGTTAAAGATTTCAAAGCGTTTTGGCATTGGTATCAAAAAACTAATCGAAAGAAAGGAATCGAGATTCAAGATATAACAACAGACCTTGATACAAGCGGAATTAAGCCGAAATGGGTTTACTTAACTGAAGAACAAGTAAAAACGTTGACTAACAACGCAAAATACGATTATAGGGTCTTAATCATGTTTTTGTTCGATACAGGAATTCGGGCCCCATCAGAATTATTGAACATTAAAGTTTCTGACTTTTACAATAATTTTAAGGAATTGAATATACGAGAAGAAATTAGTAAAACATTTGGAAGAAAAATAAAACTTATCTTATCTTCAGAATTAATAAAAGAATATATCTTAGAGAAAGAACTTGAAATTGATGATTATTTATTTAATATACGGTATGATAATATTAATAGGTATTTGAGAAGGCTCGCTAAAAGGGTTTTAGGGGAAGGAAAAAGTTTGGCAGGAGATTCTTATTCAAATTTAACAATGTATGATTTTAGGCATTGCAGCTGCTGTTATTGGCTTCCACGATATAAATCTGAATCTGCATTAAAATATCGTTTTGGCTGGAAGAAGTCAGAAAAAATTCATTATTATTCAGAAATGCTTGGGATGAGAGACACTATTTCTGAAGAGGATATTTTAATTGATGTAACAAAGATTGAAATTGAGAAAAGACTCATTAAATCTGAAAAGAAAAATGATATTTTAACTGAGGAAATTGTACGATTAAGGGAACAAATGAAAGAGATTTACTCATTAGTTGACAGAACCGAAATTAAACTAGGTCAACTTGCTTGAAATGAGAAGAGTAAACATTACGGTTGATAAGGATTGGAAGTTTTTCAAAGAATCAGAAATTAGTGAGGATGAAGTAGATTTTCTTTTTAGGAAGGGCTATACGAGATCTCTTCAATTTGATATTTTTGGAGGAAAAAGTTATTATCTTTTGAAGCCAGATAAAAATGAGGGTTGTGAGCACTTTTTTCTAATGAGAACAATTTCAAAGTATACCCAAGAAATTTTAGGACTTCCTACTTGGAATTATAAAACTGTCAAGCCAGACATTATTATAGAATTCAAGAATAGAAAAGTTGCAATTGAAATTGAGACGGGAAAAGTATTAAGAAACAATAAAAAGCAGTTTATAGAAAAAGTGAATCGTTTAGATAAAGATTTTGGAGATAATTGGTTTTTTGTAGTGACTAATAGGAACCTTGTCAAGAAATATAAAAAATATGGTCCCACCTACACCAGAAAAAATGTGATAAAAGCAATTGAGAAGTATGTCAAAAAAGCAGAAAGAATTAACATGTCAAAAAGAGTAGTTTATTACTAATTTTTTTGATATTTGTCGTCGTGATTTAAATTTGATGAGGGGTGAAATGCCACCAAATGAATAAGGATATATTTTATTTGTTAGAATGATTTAAAAAATTAAAATTCCTAAAACTCTCATGAACAAATTAGAAGATTACGCAAGAGTATGCGATCGCTGTGAAAAGCCGTTTAGGTCAAAATCAAAGATTTCTAAATTTTGTTTTGAATGTTCTAAGAATAAGAAGAGAAGTGCGATGTTTGTTGAAGGAGAGAATTAATTCACAAATTTAGATCAAAATTTTTAAGCAACATACATTTTTATACTTAATTTTACTTTCACAAATATGGAGAAAATTATTTTTATTATTGGACCAATATCTTCTGGAAAATCTACAATTGCAAAATTAATAGATGGGTCAAAAATCATTGAAATTGATGATATTTATGGAAAAAATCTTAATGGAAAAAATTTTGCGAAAGCATACAAAAATAAGAAGTTTCAAGATGTGTGCTGGAAAGAATATTATGAAGAGATTAGGGCCAATGCATTAGAAAATAAGCTTGTTGTAGCTCTCACAACCGGGTTAAATCCGAAGCTTAAGCCTGTTTTAAGAAAATTAAAAAAGGAATTTCCAAAAGATGTTTATGTGATTAATATATCTTCCAATAAGGGCGACTTAGTTAATCGAACTATGAAAAGAAAAGGGGCTGAAAAAAGAAATGTTTTGGCTTCGGTAAAAAGTTATGATAAATTAAGCAAGAACAAAATTGCTGCAGATTTTATTATAGAAAATAGTAATGATTTAAAGATTCTTAAGAAAAATATCAAAGAAGTCTTAAATCAATTAATATGATACCACTATAATATAACAACATATAGAAAGATTTATAAATCACTAAATCTCACTATTATTAAGATGGCAAGTTTAGAATATGTTGCAGAACAAATGGATGCGTATGGTCACAGGGAAAGTCCTATTGAAATGACTGGAAGTAGACTACGTGCTCTCAGAGGAGAGTTAAGTGTTCTAAGAACCTATGTTGAATTTGGTATCAAATCTGGTCAGGGAACCTTAACTCAGGATGTCATGGAACAAGCAGGAGAAATGGAGTTTATGATTGATTATTTTTATCCAAATGGTGGAGTTCCAGCACAGTTAAGACCTTACGCAGATCTTGCGAAAAGAGTAACGAGTATTGAAAGTGTAAGGGGAACAGTGGATGCAAAATTACGAAGAGATAATGAAAGATTAGAAAATTTATTGGGTGGAGCCGAAGCTGGTTCCGATGAGGCCGTTTTAGAGTCTATTGAAGATCCATTATATGCTAGTGGAATTGTTCGTATTGCTGAAGCAGACGAACTTACACCAGAACAAAGTAGAGTTATTGTGACTTATGGGGGAGAAGAACTATACGAAGCCTCACTTCCACCATCCGCATTTCCAGGTTTACCTGAAAGATCTACGATTGTCTTCGAATATACTGCACAAGGATTAGTGCCAGATTTAGAAGTAACGCTTGATAGAAGTAAGGATCGAGTTGAGCAAGTAGTTCTCGATTCTCTAGCTCACGACATTGGTACAAAGGGTTTTGTTGATGACGTATACGAAGAAATACAAGAAGAATTGACTCAAGGAGATTAATCTATGGATAGTCCAAACCCTAAAGAATATATTATTGGTAGCGACGCGGTATACATTCCGCAAGGTTTAGAATTAGATGCTTCTCTTGCATGTTACGATCTACAACTTCCCTTAATGCTTCGTGGTCCATCGGGTGTTGGTAAAACAACTTTGGTTGAATATTTATCTTCTCATTTACAACTTCCTTTAATTTCTGAACCCTGTAATGAAGACACTCTTGCAGCAGATCTTATTGGAAGAAATCTACATTCAGGATGGGTTGATGGAAGTGCGACTTACTCATTACGATTTCCTAAAGGGGCTATATATTATCTTGATGAATTAGGAGAAGCTCGTCCTGATGCAATGGTTGTCGTACATGAACTAACAGATGACAGAAGAAGTTTAGAAGTAAGGGCAAATAATGAAACTCTTCATGCTCCAGAAAATTTTATGGTTGCTGCCTCATATAATCCTGCATACCAAATTCAATCAAAAGTAAAGCCTTCCACTGCACAACGTTTTATTACCGTTGACATTCCATTTCCAGAACCTGAATTAGAAGGAAGAATCGTAGGAAGTTATCTTAACCCTGAAGAGGGAGAGAAAGAAAGAGGGAAGGTTGCAAAAGCTAAAAAATATAAGGTACAAGAAGATGTGCCTGTAAAAGATCTTATTAAGTTAGCTGGAGATTTTAGAAGAATGGCTGAGAGTGCGGATGCTATGGGGCTTCGAGAAGGGCCTGGACCAAGATTAGTAGCACGAACTGCAGCACTTATGAGATATGGATTGCCTCAAAGAACATGTATAGAAGTTGGGATGATTAATCCATTAACGTATAATCCTGAACAGAAAGCTGCTATGATGGAGGTTGCTGGAAAATTATTTAGGTAATGGGATATGGTAACCTCAGATAAATTTCTTGGTCAGCTTCATTATTATGCTGAAAGTTTTACAGGAATGCCTACTCGAATTATAGCACCAAGTACTGGACAACAAGACACCTTAGCACAAACTGAAGGATTTACAAGAATTTTTATCCCCTATGAAGTTAAGCCAACATCCATGCAATATGAAGAAGATCTTGGCCTAGTTGGCTATAAAGGAATTGTAGCATTACAAGCTTCTGCTGCACGCTATAATGGGGTTCCAGATAAAGAAACAATCAAAGAACATGGTCGGTTTAGGGCTGTTAGGGCTGAAAAAGAACTTGAATCTTTAGATGATTTTCTATTATATGCTGATGGAACTACGCTTCTCCAACAAACATATAGGGCTCTTGAATTAGCAAGAAGAGTTCAATGTATAAATGAGGATTATCCAATCTTAGGAGAAGATATGGCTAGGGGATTTAATAGTATTTTTGATGGCCGTACACTAGCTGAGAACCATAAACCTACAAGCATCTCAAGTGACTTAGATGTTTGTATAGCTCGAATGTATTGGCAACGTTTAGGTATTGATGAAGGTGCACTTGAACGTATTTGCGATAGAATTCCCTTCTCTATTGAAGGCTATGCCGAAGAGGCCTATCAAGCTCTCTTAGAATTGTCTGGATTTTCAGATCCTCTCGAAACCTCCTACGAAGAAAGTTTAGAAAGAACATTTGATTTTGAAAAATATGTCAGAACTTTATGTAGAGACACAGGACTTCCACTACCTTTTGCGACAATTTCTGGAAGAAGTGCTAGAGAAACTTTAAAAAATGATATTTGGGAGGAAAAAGGTGATCAAGACAGATACAGGGAAAATGAATTGAGACTTTTGAGAGAAAGAGAACAAAAATTATCGAGGCTCGAAGGTAAGCCTCAAAAAGAATTGGGAATGTCAACTAGGGAAGATATCGATAGAAGAATAGAATCTATAAGAAAAAGAAGAAATGAAATTGAAAACAATGCGGAAAAAGTTCTAAACGAAATGCTCGGAACAAGTTACGTTGAAGCATTAAAACATCAAGGTAGTTCGCCCTCAACTACAGCATCACTATTAACAGTTTTTAGAGATGTTCCTTTTGATCAGTTATCTCAGTTAGATATTCCTGAAGAATTAAAAGAAGGAAAACAAGGTCAAAGTTTATTCTTTCCAGAATTCAGGGAAGGAGTATTAGTTCCTCGGGCGGTAAGAGTTCAGGCATATGACTTACGCACAGAACAACCGCCCACTCAAGAATATCTTGAGCGAAGAAGAAAACTTGATGTAGAAATTGGAAGGCATGAGAAAGAGGCAGAAGAACATAACACAAAGATTAGATCAGATGTTAATTATATTTATGATCTACCAGAGTTAGTAAAAAAAAGAGACAAAGCTCGAAGAAAAGCAAAAAGATTGCAAACTGATGCTCGAAGATCAGAAAGAATACAAGAGGCTTTAGCACGACGAGAACTTGATGTTGATGAAGGTTTGGTAAGAAAAATCCAAAGAGAAATGGAATTAATTAAGCCAGAAGCTCGTAGCATTGTTAGAAGGTGTTTTGAAGGAGAATTAGATGAGAAAGCTTATTTTGAATATTTACTAGAAGTTGAACAAGGAGGAGATCCCATTCCCGCGTTCTATTATCAATGGCAAAGAAGAGAGCGTGATGTTGCTTCAGTAGTATTATTTGAT
The DNA here is from genome assembly GCA_964405725.1 of uncultured Methanosarcinales archaeon. GTDB lineage: Archaea > Nanobdellota > Nanobdellia > Woesearchaeales > GW2011-AR9 > CAYOOY01. The sequence continues at coordinate 6,255 of CAYOOY010000049.1, forward strand.
GCAAGCCATTCAACAAATGCTCTAGCTGATGGAGAAAAAACCTCTTTAGATAGGATGAAAGAAGCAGCTTATTATCTTAGCGTTGGAGCAGAAGCATTAGATGATGACCTAGCTGTAATGGCTTACAATGGGAAAGGATCGTCTCGTTCTCGTGTTTTTCTTTTAAAAGATTTTGAAGAGTCACCAACAAGATTAAGAGGACGACTGGAAATGTTGAGAGGAGAACAAAATAATCGGGACGGTTCTGCCATTAGGTATGCCACTCACCTCTTTGGAGATTATCCGGCAAAGACAAAATTTTTATTTCATATGAGTGATATGGATCCTTCAGATATTGAATTTGAAACTCCACAATCGGCCATAGTAACTCACCCTTACCAAGGAGAAAATGCTGTCGAAGATGTCGTTCATGCATTTAACGGAGCAAGAAATGTCGGCATTATTCCAGTAGGTATCGGGATTACTAAGAAACCTGTAGTTACACCAAAAAAACCTGAGGAATCTCCAACTAGAAAAAAGAAAATGAATCCAGCAGTATTAGCTAAGTTGAAAAGTCATGCTAAGGGAAGAACTCAAGAAGTTGATCTTGATTCTCGTCTTGGAAAACTATTTGGAAATTATTATCGAAGAGTCGAAGAACCAAAAGATTTGGCAACTATTTTAAGAGAAGCTTATCTAGGGTTGAGTTTTGATTAAATATTTTTTAATCTCTGATAGGTTTCTAATTTATTCATACTATTGGTTTGTGATTGATATTAAGATAATCAATTAACAACAAGCCTACGAAAAGTATTTAAACCTTAATAGCCTCGATAAACTAATAAAATTCGAATATAACTTTGGGTTACATCAATCTGCCATAAAGACTATTACTTCGGCTCGCGCATTTTATTTTTTTATTAGGTTTTCTAAAATTCTACTATCTACAAT
>CAYOOY010000050.1:0-6919 GCA_964405725.1 uncultured Methanosarcinales archaeon
ATAAATATTAGCTGCACGTTTTCGAAGATTTAGGATCTTATCATAATAATACTTAATACGTGCTTAAAATCAATATAAAGAAAAATAAAAAATAATAGAAAAATTACTTTAGATCCCATGTATGGGTAAACATTTGATCCATTGCACTTGCGAAATATGGTGTTTTTACCCAAACGCCTAAATCGTATGATGGATGAACTTCTCCATCATTAAGTGTCATAAAGACTAAATCTTTTGCATCCACCGTTACAAACCTAGAGTCAAGTTTGTTATTATGTTTTACTTGAGCTATACCCTTAAGATCACTTACAATATGCTTATTTTCCTTCGTAATTGGTGCAGAAATTTTAATTGATACACCACGCTTATTTGCTTTTTGCAAACTCGCTTTAAGACCTTCTGCTTTACGCATAAATCCCTTCTCTGATGTCATTATGTTAACACTGCTTTTTGCATTCTTAATAAGCAAGTCTAAATGGTTGTACAAATTGCTACGACCTCTTAAACATCCACTCATCTCTGCAGGATCTACTAAATCAATTCCTTGCGTATGTAATGTTTCTAATTCGTTCATCATTGGTGATTCGCGAATTGAATCTAACCGCTTGATCTTTTCTTGCGCATTTAGATTCATGTTTTTCTTTACTCTATCAACAACTTCTGTTGGTGGTATTGCAATATACTTAATCGGTTTCCCTAACTTCATAACTACGAAGCCTTTTTTCTCTAACGATTCAAGCACATCATAACTACGTGAACGTGGAACATCTGCGATGTCTGAGAGTTCACCTGCTGTTGAAACACCTCTACTTAATAGAGCCGCCCAAAGCTTTACCTCATACAAATTTAAGTCGAAATATCGACGTAACTGGCTTAATAATTCATCTTTCACAATCATTGTAAAAACCTCCCCCCTTTTTTTTAATCAATTCGTCGTGAATTTTTTTTGTTACTGTTGTATCAGTATAAAACACTACTATTAAAAGGTTGTGGTTTTGCAACATATACCTCTCGAGGTGTTTTTTCAAGTTTTTTTAATCTCAAATTAGAAAAAAATTATATTTTCATCCAGCGTTAAATGTAATTATTAATGTCTACTTCCATTCGTAATTCCGTTAAATGAAGTTTGTTATTAGTTATAATTTGTAACGAAGGAGTGCAGCTATACCACCAAGTCCATCCACTTTTTTACCTGGCTCGTTATCGGATGAAATAATGTGGATCTCTCCCCCTTGTTTATCAAATATCTTCATTTTTTCATCTAATTGGGTATATGTTTGGTTTTTTTTACTTTCTTCTATGAATTTTTCAGTAAGTATTAATGTTGAAATGGCTCCGGCATCCAATGCAACAGTCGTTTGTTCAAATCCATATGTGGCCAATGCTTCTTTTTTTATTTGTACTAGTAACTTTTCAATTAACATTTGTTCTTGATGCGATCTGCTATCTTGAAGAACTGCCTTTAATTCAGGCCGAAGAAGAACTTCTTTATTTGAATTTTGGGTACGGTAGTAAATTGTTGCTAGTACTACTTTTTTGAAAACATTACGATCAATTTTTTTTGAATGTTCGTCTTGTAGAAGGCAGGTGAAGCGAGGATTATTTTCTCCGGTTTATATCTTGTTGCATATTGTGTGATCATTTCACTTAAATCCGCATAAAAATCTTTTGTATTTTGTATTTCCCTATTTTTTTTAGGCACAGTTCCACTTGGTGTACTAAGAGTCTCAAATCCAGATTTAGTTGTAAGGGCAAGAATTGCATTTTCTCTATCAAGAACGCATAATAAATACTGAAATTGTTTTTTTGAGGCTTCCTTAAGTCTTTTTTTCTGAAATCCTAGCCACGTTTGTTTAGTGATTGTACATTCATCACCGACATCTAAAGAAATTGCTTGATAACTGTCTTTTGGAAGATCGTCTGGTCCTTCTTTTATTCTTCCGTTGATTCGAAGGGTAGAATTTGCAGGATCAAGTTCTATTTTTTCAGCTTTTATACCTAGAACAAATGTTTTCTTAGCTACTTTTGCATTTTCGCCTTCTCCTATTTTGATTTTTCGAGTGGTTTTTCCTTTTACTAAGTCACCTTCTTCAATTATGTGACTAAGGTACCATTGGTCGTCTCTATTTTCAACTTTGAGGCGTACAATGCCCTGCTTATAGTCTTGTGATATTAATTGCATTTGGTATTGGTTGATTGATTTCTTTTAGTATTTTTCCCTTTTTTGTCTCTTTTGGTTAATATCATTCATGGTAAAACAGAATAGTTTATAAATATCAATTTATTATATTTATAGATGGTTGATAGACGCGCTCAAGCTGCAGCAGGTACAGCTGTGCTACTTGCAGTGGTTGCTGGATTACTAATTATGTTTATCATTCTTATTCCGCCGGCAGATAGAGCCAAATTACTTGAAGATTCACCCTCTGGATCTAGCGGAACTTCAGTAAGTGGAAATACACTTCTTTCAACTAGTCCCGGTAAAATTGATTACCTTGCGCAAAATAAGATTGAACATAGTTTGCCAACAATATCAGTTCGTACGCAAGTAGATACTGCCGTTGTGGCTGAGCGTGCAGCTATGTATGCACAAAATTCATTATTCTCTGATAAAATTGAGTCCTTATCATTTCCTTTAACGGATATTAATAACACTCAACGCGTTTTGATGTCATTTACAATTGCGGGTGGAGAAGGTCGCGTTCAAGTTGGTATTAATGGCCAATTTGTAATTGATTCGCCTATTGTCAAAGGAAATATTCAACCAATAACTTTGCCACTTGAGAAGCTGAGAAAAAGCAATCAAATTACGATCACTGTTTCTTCACCAGGAATTAAATTTTGGAAGTCACATGACATCTCCATTGAGAATTTGAAAGTAATCTCAGAGGTGCGTAATGTAGCTGCACAAAGTTCTTCCAACTCATTTGTAATATCTTCTACAGAATATGACAATATTGAAGTTGTTGATTTAACTTTTTTCCCTCAATGCGAAACTTCAAAAATTGGACCTCTTAGCATAGACTTGAATGAAAAAAATATTTATAATTCTCTTCCAGATTGTGATGCGGGTCTTCTTTCTATTGAGTTTGGTAAAGATAGAGTTAAGCAGGGTGATAATACTATTCTTTTTTCAACTCAAAGAGGGTCATATACTCTTTCAAATATTGAAATTGAAAGTAAACTTAAAGATTTAGAAGTTCCAACGTATTATTTTGATTTGGCTCAGGAAGATTATGAAACTGTAACTTCGGGCAGTAAGAAATTAAGATTATACATCGATTTTGTAGATACTGTTGATCGAAAGGTTGGAAGAGTAATTTTGAATGGAAAATCAATGCATTTTGATACTGACACGTTACAATTCGTAATTGATGGAAGTGGTAGCGTAGTAAAAGGAACAAATTCTATTAAGATTAAGCCACAAAAATCAATGGAAATTCGTGAATTACGTGCTGTTTTAGGATAAGTAGATAGGTAGTTCATACAATATATTTTTATACGTATAGATTTTAATAGATACTGATGAGTAAAAAAGAGGAAGGTCTAAGTAGATTTTTCAATAGAAAAGGACAAGTGCAAGTAGCTGCTGTTGCGGCTGAAAGAGCTGCTGCAAGTAGGGGTGCTGCGGCTTCAAAAGGTGCTGGATCGTCAGGTGCAGCATCTGGGAGTGGCGGTGTTGGAAAATTAGCGAGTGATGCAAAATCAATGTTTGGGCAGGTTATGCCAAGTGGTGGCCAAAAAGAAAAAACCAATGAGAAGAAAGATTCTGAATCCAAAAAATCTCGTGGATGGGTTTCTACAGCAGGAGTTGCTGCAAGTAAAAGAACAGTAAAGGAAGGAGTAGATGCAGTCAAAGATCCAGGATTTGTGCTTTTAGTGGGTGGAGGATTGGCATTTATTGTTCAAATGATCTTGGTAAATGTCCCTGTGTTTTATATTGTTGTTTCATCATTTTTTATGTTATATGCCGCAAGTGAGTTATTTGAAAAGAAAGGGCTCGTAACTGTTATTGCAGGATGGGTGTGGTATATTGGTCTTGGAGGGATGGCTGATATTGGTGGTCTTACAAAAGCATTTTTGCCAATTGTTATGGTTGGTCTATTAATTCATGTTTTGATTAATAAAGTTGGTAAACGTGGATCAATTGGTGAAGCGGTTACTGGAGAATTATTGTTTGGTGTAGGCTTGTTTTTACTATTTATACTTGATCTTGGTATTGTTCCATACTTATCCTCTTTAGGATTTGCTCTTCCTGATATTACCGAGCGTGCTCTTCAACTCATACCTGTGTGGGGTTTACTTGGTTTGATGACAACAAAGAAAAAGAATTTTTTTATTGGTGCTGCCAAATTTGTTGGCATTGCCTATATTATGATAATTGTAATTTTTTCATCTCCTGATTTATTTGCCGACACGACTGATACTATTACTGGGGCTGATAAACTTGTGGGAGCAAAAAGAGATGCTCTGAAAGCAGACACCAGAGAAAACCCGGCCATTACATTTTCATATTGTTTGTTTAGCAAAGAGTATAAAATAACTCAGATGAGTGCATGTCAGCAAAAAAGGGCTATAGAGCAACAATTCTCCTCTGCGTGCCTTACGCAAGGTTTTGAAAAAGGAACACCTGAATATGATGGATGTATCCAAGAGGAAGAAAGGCTTGCTCGAGAGGGGGCCTCTGTAAAAGGAAATAAAGATAAATATATTCGCGAAGCAACGAGAGCCACCTTAAAAATTAATAAAGATGATCTGTTGGGTCATTATGATGAGGGGGTTCCCTTTCCTGTAGAACTTAAAGTAGAAAATCCTCGCGAAATGGCATTAAAAGTAGAGATTACTTGTAAGTTTATTGGAAAAGGAAGCCTTAAAGACGTTGATGGTGATTTACAAGGACATGGAAGTGCTGAATTTTCTGATAAGAATCCTGAATTGTCTTTTCATTGTTATCCTGCATCCAAAATGGAAGAAGGAACGTATGAAATGCAAGTAAATGCAACATTTTCACAACTTGAAACAAAATCACATATTACTAGGATTTTTGTACGGGATGAACTAAATACCAAACAAAAAAAGGATGTGTTAAAAGATGTAAAACAACAAGGGCACAGCATAACATCTACTGCTTCACAAGATTTTGCCCGTTTTAATTTTTATATTGGTCATACTAAAACTGATCCACTCATTGAAATGAACGGAAGAAAACTTATCACCATGGCTTCTAATGTCGAGAACCTTGGAAAGGGTCACGTGTCGCTTATCAATTCATATTCAATCGATTTAAAGGGAATGAGTGTTGCAAAATCTCAAAGATGTCGTGCTGGTGGATATATAAAAATACAAAATTCTAAAAAGAAAAAGCATGTTTTAGGTATTTGTACACTTGATGGACAACCGTATGATTATTTTAGTGATTTGCCATGGAGTCCGGTTGTTTTTGAAGCAACATTACAATATGAATATGCCTTATCTACTAAAGAAACTGTAAAAATTGCAAAGAGTCCATATGATGAAACGTAAATTGATATTATTGATACTTGTATTTTCGTTAGTATTGGTAGGGTGTGGTCCTCAAGATTCAACCAAGGCAATTACGCAAAATTTCAAACTAGGATATAATTCAGTGGATTTAACATTGCAACCAAACACACCACCAAAAAACCTATATCAAAAATCTGATTTTAAAATTATTGCTAAAGTAGAAAATAAAGCAGCATACGATTTGAACAATGTAAAGGTAACCCTTGTAGGTATTGTGCCACATTATTTTGATATTTTTCAAAAAACGATCCCTCTTGGAACGCTAGTTGGAAGAAGTGTAACAAATCCGCAAGGAGATATTAGGTATGTTGAATTTGATGGTACGACTAAAGAATTGTTCTTAAATTCAGAAAAATTTGATAATGTTTATTTCATACGTACATCCTTTGATTCAAATCTTGAATTTTCTGATGTAGTTTGTTTGAATACACAGCTTTTTGAAATGGATTCAGGTGGGTGTACATTAACTCCTCGTAAATCTTACAAAGGACAAGGGGCTCCGGTAGGCGTTGTTTCGAGCGAGACAATAATTTCGCCTGGTCTTAGTCCATCAGCTGAGTTTCGTTTAAAGATACAAAATAAAGGAAGGGGAAAAGCAAAAACGGTAACTTTTAAGAACGCAAAATTAGGAAATGATGTTCTCACGTGCGAATTTGAAGGGGCATTAGGCAATAAACTAACATTTGATTTTTCCAAATCTAAGAAAAAAGAAGCATTACTTAAGTGTAAAACGCTCATTGCTGATGGTGCTTCTTATGCAACATCATTATTGGCTAACTTTGTGTATACTTATGAATATTCTTATAAAACAAAATTAATGCTGATGAAATGACTGAAGTATTTGTTGTTATTGGCATTGTTTACACAATCAATATAAAGCGAGCCTTATATTATTAAATGTATGAAATTTTCAGTATTGGGAGGCGGAAGTTTTGGTTCATCACTTGCAATTCATCTTGCAGGAAATGGTAATCAAGTCAAAGTATGGGAATTCTTTGAAGACCAAGCTATTAAAATGCAACAGGAGAGAACCTGTCCCCTTCTTCCAGATATAATTCTTGATTCAAGTATTACAATTTCGTCAAACATGGAAATGTCTTTAGAAGGATCTGAAGTTATATTGATTGTTGTCCCTTCCAATAAAGTTGAAGAAACATGGAAAAAAGCAAAAGAACATCTCACAAATCAACCAGTAATTATTTGTTCAAAAGGATTCAATCCCGATCTTCGTTTACTAAGTGATGTTGTTGGGACAAATTACAACGGCAAAGTATATTGTTTGTATGGTCCAACGCATGCTGAGGAAGTTGCACGAGGATTATTTAGCGGAATTGTACTTGCTGGTGAAGGAAACTTGAATCCCTTGCAAACAGCA
>CAYOOY010000051.1:0-6865 GCA_964405725.1 uncultured Methanosarcinales archaeon
TGCTTATCTTCTTCAATGACACCTTTTTGTTGCAGTGCTTTTTCCCAGATATTAATATTCTTCTGCGTAATTGGAACCAGCTTTTTCTTAATATCAAGCCACATGTTAAATACATCAGTAATAAATTTGGCATCAACTGCTTCATCTTTTTGTATTTCTAATTTTGCAGAAATTCGACTAATGAACATCAATTCATTCATTATCTTAAAAATTGTATCCTTATCTTCATCTGAGACATTCTCGGCTTCATGTACTAATATCATACTTTGTTTATTGGGATGAACAAAGTTATGTAAATAATTAATCCAACTACCAAGAACATCAGCTACTCTTCGACGAATCGACCTGATTAAAAAACTTGGTATGTTAAATCTCTCACCAAGGTAATCAATAAATTCCATCTCATAATCAAGTTTGTCTGCTTCAGGTAAGTTTGGAAACTCTTTTCGTTTCTCATTGTACAATTTTAGTATCTCATCTCGATTTGACATGTTGCTTGAATTTTATAGATAGTAATAAAACTTGTGATTTTGGACCAAAAAGTTTTTATAGTTATAATTATAGTTATAGTTTGTGGCAACAACAATTCAAGTTTCTGATGGTACAAAACAGATTCTAGAAAGGATTAAGCACCAGGAGCATGTGAGCAATTACGATCAAGTAATTCAAATGCTGTTGAAAAATAAGACAAGAATTCCAGATTCAATGTTTGGCACTTCTAAAAAAATGACATGGACAAAAAAAGATCGTATGAAATTTGATAGAATATGATATACATGGTTGACAGTTCTGCATGGATTGAATATTTTTCGGGATCTGATGTTGGCATTATCATTAGAGAGATTATAGAAAAGGAAAAACTCATTACAAGTATTCTTGTCATAGCAGAACTTGCCGATAAATATTTACGAGAGGGAAAACCTTTTCACAGAGAATTACTTTTTTTACAATCTAAAGTCTCCATAATTCCAATGAATGTAAACATAGCATTGCAAGGGGCGAAAATTAAAACTCAGCGTCGTCCAATGTTTCCAAAATTTGGTTTGGTAGATGCACTAATTCTAGCGACTGCTCAGCTGCATAAAGCCACATTGCTAACAAAGGATAATGATTTTCGCGGTATTGAGAATGTAACAATACTTAAGTAATCAGAGTGAAATGAAACTAAATCTAGCTAAAACTTTATATACTTGAAATAATTATTATTATTATTATTACCAATGAGGTGTTTATTATGAAAAAGATGTTTATGATTATTTCTCTGCTTGCCCTATTGTTAATAGTAGCAGGGTGTGGAAAGAGTTTAGCTGGAAAGGCGATTCACTTGGATGATCCATGTTTTCAGCAGTTTACTGAAAAAGTTGATGAAAGTTTTGCAGGTACAGGGGTTTTTTCTGAAGAGACTATATTCTCTGGTTTAGATGTAATGTTTGAAAGTCAAGAATGTGCAAGTACTGGGGAAGATATCCTTAATTGCATGGATGGTCCTTTAGCTGGTCAAGCCTATGAAGGATTATATGTTGATTCTGATGCTTTTGTAGCAGATTTATTGCGACATTGTGAATCTGTTGAAGATCCAGCAATGCAATTAGAATTACTTGAAGCTGAATATGCCGAAGAATTTCCTGATGAATTTGGAGATGAATTTGGAGATGATGGTTGTATCCAAGAATGGTTAGGGAGTACATGTCAAAGTAATGCAGTGTATGATAGAGTAGTTACGTGTGCTGGCGATGAAAAAGAGATAATGATTGAAGATTGTGCAGAATCATCAGCAGAATTTGGAATTGATTTATCTTGCACTGATGATGAATTCAGTGCATGGTGCGATGGTGAATGGCCACAAGAGGACTTTGGTTACGAGGTACCTGGAGATGATGATGTTCCAGGAGATGATGTTCCCGTAGTTGTAGCAAAAAATGAAACTGTAGTTAAATCTAATGGAAGTTCATTAGGAGCTAAATCAGTTCTTCCGGCTGCTAATACTAACGCAACGGAAAATAAAACTGAATCCTGGAAATGTGTTGATGAAGATGGCAGCGATGGTTACGATGCATATGTAGCTAAAAAAAGCAAAACATACCTTCTAAGCAGCGATGGAACTAAAAAATCCACTGAAGAAGATAGTTGTGATAGCACAAATATGTTACGCGAGCGAATCTGTGATGCAAGTGGTCAAGTTACTAATGCTATGTTCCCTTGTACGGGTGGAACTACATGTAGTGATGGAGCTTGTGTTTCCCCTAGCGCGACAGTAAACGCTACAGGTAACGCAACAGGAAATAATTCCTAACTTTTTTTCTTTTTTTTTCTTTTTTTCTATAGAAATTTTATAAACTCAAGCACAATTCTACCTACATGATCATCACAGCAGCGCTTCCATACGCAAATGGCTCACTACACGTAGGGCATATGCTTGAACATATACAGACAGATATCTACTCACGATTTCAAAAACTTCAAAACAAAAAGGCTCTTTGCATCTGTGCAAGTGACATGCATGGAACACCAATTGAAATAAATGCAAAAAAAGCAAATACGACTCCCTTAAAATATGTAGATACATATTTCAAAGAGCATCAAAAAGACATTAAGACATTTCTAGTAGAATATGACAACTTTCATAAAACACACTCAGAAGAAAATAAAGAATTAGCAACATTATTTTTTACAACATTAAAAAAGAAAAAATTCATTTATACAAAAACAATCGAGCAAATGTATGATGAGCAAGAAGAACGATTTTTACCAGATCGATTTATCAAAGGAACGTGTCCAAAATGTCAAGCAGAAGATCAATATGGTGATATCTGTGAAAAATGTAGTTCATCATATACTCCTACTGATTTGATTAATCCTTATTCAACAATAACTAACACTAAACCAATTCTTAAAGAGAGTACCCATTATTTTTTCAAACTATCAGCATTTGAAGCAAAACTAAAAAAGTGGCTCTCATCAACAGATATACAGCCTGAAATTCAAAGTTCACTAAAACAATGGCTCAAAGATGGACTTAAAGATTGGTGTATTTCACGAGACGCACCTTATTTCGGATTTGAAATTCCAGACTCTAAAAAAGAAACAGGAGAAACTAAATTTTTCTACGTGTGGCTTGATGCACCAATTGGCTACATGTCATCGACTAAACATTATACTGATAAAAACAAACTCGATTTCAACAAAACATACAAGGATGTAATTCACTTTATTGGAAAAGATATAGTCTATTTCCACTATCTTTTCTGGCCTGCATTATTAATGGGAATGGGATATGATTTACCTCGATTAAATACACATGGGTTTATTACTGTAAATGGTAAAAAAATGAGTAAATCAAGAGGGACGTATATTACAGCAAATGAGTTTGCAAAGAACTATGAACCTGAATCACTTCGTTTTTTCTTTGCAGGACACTTGGATAGAAAACTTGTAGATATTGATTTGGATTTGAAAGGATTCCAATCATATACGAATAGTGTTTTGTTGGGAAATTTAGGTAATTTTTGCTTTAGAACATTAAGTTTTGCTCATAAGAATTATGGCAGTATTTCCAAAATAAAAAAGGAGCCAAAATTAGAAAAAAATTTCAATCAGTTAGTAAAAAAAATCAACGAAAGTTATGACACATTAGATTACAAAAATGCAGTAAAATATATCTTACAAATTAGTGATATAGGTAATCAATACTTCCAAGAAAACGAACCTTGGAAAAATAAAGAACAAAGTGAAGAGGTCGTTGGATTTTGTATTAATCTTGCACGAAACTTAGCAATACTATCTTCGCCTATCTTGCCATTATTTTCAGAAAAAATAATGAAATCACTAAACATTAAAAAATTCACTTGGGACGATATGTCTTTCACATGGAAAGGAAATATAAAACCGCCTCACAAACTTGTTGAGAAGATAGACGAAATAAAGCAAAAAAAACAATTTCCTATTCAAATGCGTGTTGGGAAAATTCAAAATGTGAGAAATCATCCTGATGCAGATTCATTATACCTATTCGATGTTGATTTTGGTAATGAAAAAAGACAAGTAGTGGCAGGATTAAAGAAATATTTCACAGTTGATCAACTTGACAATAAAGTAGCAGTATTTGTAGTAAACTTAAAACCAGCTAAAATACGTGGAGAACTATCTAAGGCAATGAGTTTAATTGCTGAAGATACAAAAAATCTTGCATTTTTGGATCCAGGAAAAGCAAAATTGGGATCGTACGTTGAATTTGAAGGAACACCTTCAATTAATGAACAAATTACTTTTGATGACTTTATGAAAATTAAAATGAAAGTTAAACTAGGACATATATTCTATGAAGAAAAACCACTAATGGTTGGCAATATTAAAGTACAAGTTACAGGCGTTAAAGATGGCGCAAAAATAAGTTAGTTAAATCCAAACGTTTATAAATAAAAACATCTTCTCTATCTATATTACATGCATGTACAAAAGAGGGTGAATTAGTGTTTGCTAGAAATACAAAGGGACAAGTAACTATTTTTATAATAATTGGTATTGTAATCATTGCAATAATTGGAGGAATAGTCCTATTTTCAGGATCAGAAACAAAGAGTGAATTGGAAACTATTGTAGACGAAACTACTTCTGAAGTCAAGCAAACCAATGATTTAACTCCCTTTGTTGAGGATTGTATGAAAAAGACACTTGTTCCAGGAATTTATTTGATCGGAGTTCAAGGCATTATATTCACTAATGATCCTCATGAATTGTTACACACTGAGCAAAGCTCAGTTGCGTATGGGGTTAAAAACACAGAAATTTTAATCACAAAAGAGCGATACCAAGAACAATTATCACAATATATGGATGAATCATTAAATGAATGTTTGCAAGATTTCGCTGCATTTCAAACACGCGGCATAGAAATTGAAACGAAATCTCCAAAGACCTCTGTTATCATCCAGAAGAATAAAGTTGTAGCAGATCTAAAATATCCCATTAAAACTAAAGTTGGATCCACTTCTCGCACCTACGATCAATTCATTATTACTGTCCCTATTAGGCTTGGAACATCTATTGAGCAAGCAATAAAAACCTCGCAAACGATAATTTCAAATCCGGGATCATTATCTTTATCTCATACGTCTGATGAATTTTTCACCTCAGTTTTTCCCGTTGATGAAACAACAACGATTTATAGCATATCCGATCAAGGAATGATTTACGATAAAACACCACTTGTTCTGATGTTTGCTGTTGATCTTGATTTGGCAAATTCACCACCCTCTTTAGAATTTATTTCAGATGTCTCAATTAGAGAGAATCAATTATTTGAATTTCAAGCAAGTGCAATAGACCCAGATCAAGACGATTTAACATTTTATGTTACAAATGCGCCTTTTACTATCTCACAAACAGGAAATATAAGTCACACATTTACGCAGTCCAGCGAATTTATTGCAACATTTGGAGTACAAGATATTGGTGGTCTCAAAGACGAACAAGAAGTGAGGTTTACTGTTTTAGATGAATAAAAAAATAATTTCACTAATCATATTCTTCGCGCTACTTGGTATTGTAGTTGCAGATTCACATGGTACAGCCCCTACTCCAGAAGCTCCAACCAACACGCCCCAGGTAAGTAGTTTGGACGCAATGCTCGCACAAGATAAACCAACACTCGAACAATTTCAGACACTTTCCACCGGTGATCAACTAGGGTATCTTGATAAAAAATTCAACAATCAATTCGCGCAAAGTTATTTTGACGATAATCCTGAAAAAATCAATACCAACCCTGACCTTGCAAAAAAATATATGTCTGGTGATGGAGATCCGAAAGCAAGCGCTGAGAACATAAAGCACAATCCCGCAACTGCTAATTCATATTTTTCAAAGCAATATGGTAAAGATTTTAATTTAGATGAAATGGGAAAAGAGGGATTTGATTCATCTACGTTTTCATTTGATCCAAAAGCAGGAACACTAAGTAATGGGGGAAAAGTTCTCGAATTAAAATCCATTACAAAGAATGAAAATGTGTTAGGTGTTAAAGTTGTAAATGGTGGATTTGTTATAACCGAGAAATCAGAAAAAGAAGAAGGAAATCGTATTACCATTTCAGGAGATGGATCAGGTGATGTTTCATACAAGGATGGCCAACTACAAATAAAAAATAAGGATGGATCTTCAACGTCAATTACTGCCGATGCTGATGCTAATATTGTAATTGGTAAAGATGGGTCCTACACAATAACTGGTAAGGCTCATGGGTTGATGCCAGCTACAAACGGGGTTATTGAATTCAATAATCGGAGAGGAACTCTTAATATTAAACCAAATGGCGATTTCAAAAGTGATAATGCTGAAATTATTGCACCAACCTATTACTTTGATGGGGCCGGCGAAAAAAAGGGAAAAGAGGTAGGTTTGTGGGCCCATGGTGATACCAACGAAGGAAATCTTAGAGGTACTAATAGTGTTTTTGTCGATCGAATAACAGATGTTGGGGTAAGTTCTCAGGGACAAAGTGGAAAAAAATCAGGAAATGATAGAGAACAAGTAAAATTACACCTAGATACTGTTTCTCCGACTTCACGTCATAAGGCAGAAGCAAAACAAGAAACGAAGCAAACACCCGAGCAAGCAGCGGCGCAACTACGAAAAAAAGCAAGTAATCTAAAACCACCAACTGGAGATGTTGGAAATTCAGGTGAAGTCTGGGTAACCAAAAATAAACGAAATGAGGTAATAGTGACTGCTAAAGGAAAAGTTGATGTTGGATTCTATGATGGTAACGCTTTGCAGGAAAACACACCATATTTTCGTGGAGCAAATGGAAAAGCAGAACTAGATATGAAACGTAACGGACAAACAGATATTGATATTCGAGGAAAAG
>CAYOOY010000052.1:0-6601 GCA_964405725.1 uncultured Methanosarcinales archaeon
CAACACCAACTGATGGAACTTTACGAGGAGCAACTGTGTTTTCAAATAATCTAACGATTTCATCAACTTCAAACTCCCCACCAGATCCTCCTATCCTTCTTAACTTAAGTAACGATACATCAACAACCGATAGAACACCTTTGTTCATTTGGAATAATTCAGATGATGCAGAAGGTGATGATCTTACCTATAACTTACTAGTAGATGATAGCTATACTTTCAATAATCCAGAAATAAATGTAAGCATAAATGAAAACTCTTCATCAACAAACACCTCATATGAAATCACAACTGCACTTGATGTTGAGACAATGTATTTCTGGAAGGTGATTGCCAATGATTCATCTGATTTCAGCGATGATTCGGATATTTACAATTTTACCGTTGATTCCTTATTATCTCTTACTTTACTTGTTGATAGCGTAGAATTTGGATCACTAAATGCTAATGACGCCGTAAATACAACTGAACGTCTGCCTGTTCCTTTTGTAGGAGAAAATAATGGAAATATTATTTCAAATATTACTATTACGGCAACACCATTTTTCACATCCGTCGGATACCCATCATTGTATTATCAGTTTAATATTAGTGAAAATGAATCTAACTCATACAATTACACATTTTCCACACAGGAATGGACCAACATGACAAATGTAAGTAGCG
The DNA here is from genome assembly GCA_964405725.1 of uncultured Methanosarcinales archaeon. Taxonomy (GTDB): domain Archaea; phylum Nanobdellota; class Nanobdellia; order Woesearchaeales; family GW2011-AR9; genus CAYOOY01. The sequence continues at coordinate 667 of CAYOOY010000052.1, forward strand.
TTATAGATGTTTTTAACCTAAACTGGCTGGACGCAAAAGATACATTTCAAACAGAGTTATTAGTTACCATTCCTGGTGACGAACTTGCAGGATCAAAAAACTCAACCGTAACATTTACAGTATCATAAAATGAACAAAACAATGCAAATTATAACATGAAGAAATTAAAACTAATGTTGGCATGTGTACTCTGTCTTCTTATTCTACTTCCGGGTATTTTTGCAATTGGTATACGGCCAGCTAATACAAATATTATTTTTGAAAACTCACATAATGCTTCAGGAAAATTTTGGGTATATAATGATAATAATAGAGAATTTGATGTTAATATATATGTCGAGAACAAAACTGAACTTGCAGAATACGTTACTTTGAGAACTGAGCGCCTTGATTTTAAGGAGAGTGATAGCGCATTATCTGTTTCCTTTGAAGTGAATTTGCCAGATATCATTCCCCCTGGTCTTTTAACAGAACATATCATTATTGAAGAAACAATTCCTGGATCTGAAGAGGGGGTTTATTCTCGCATTATTTTGAAACACAAAATTAACATTCAAGGGCCATACCCTGAAAAATTTATTAAAGCAAAATTAAATTTTCATGAACGTGCAAAAAACATGGAAATTGTCTCGGAGGTTGAGAATTTAGGAAAATTAGATCTTAAAGAAGTAAAAACTACTTTTATTGTTAATAATATCAAAAATGATACTCAAGTACGGGAAACAGAATCAACATCTTTAAAGAAAAAAGAAAACAAACTACTTAAGCAACGTATTTCAAAGGATTATTTTGAAAGTGGGGAATACGAAGTTCGTGCAATAACTACTTTTGATGATCAAGAAATTGAAGTTGTAAAACATATGCGAATTGGATCACCTCAAATTGATATAGTGTATTTTAATCAATTTTTTATGGGGGATAAAGTAAATGATTATACACTTGATCTTCTCAACTTGTGGAACAAAAAGATTGATAATGTATGGGTTGAAGTAGATATCGAGCAAGATGGAGAAAAAGTAGATACATTTAGAACCCCTTCAACATTCATTGAAGGTGGACTTCTCAAACGTATTCAAGATTATCTTGATTTACGATCAAAATCGTTAGGGGAATATACATTTAAGATGGTTGTGCATTATTTAAGCGTATATCAAATGAAGTCTCAATCTTTTTCAGTTGAACTTTTGGATGAAGAGAGCTACGAAAATAAACAAAAAGATTCACTAACTGGCGCAATTACTGATGAAGTTGATACATCTACGTCTCCTTTTTGGATTGTGATATTTATTATTGCTTTAGTATTGGGTATTGCCTTTGTGGATTTTATATATTCTAAAAAGAAAAAACAGAAATATTACTCTGGTGATGATAATGATGAAATATAAAATTATTATTAGGGGACATATTGACTTCAAAATACCGAAAACTATATAAATCAAATTCTACTACTTCAACATAAACAACAGCTCGAAAATGGTTTGTTGTTTGTGCTAAAAAGGTGTTGTGATGGTTACAAAAAAGAAAAGATCAAAAAAAAGAGTTGTAAAGAGATCTTCAACTGGAAAAAAATCCTCTTCTCTTGGCCCTTCTGATATTTCTAACAGAACTGTACTAGTATTATTGATTATTGTTATTTTGGTAAGTGTGATTAGTCTTGGTGTCTATCTTAAAGCTCTTGAGAATGCAGAGACTAATATAGAAAATTCTAAATTAGATAAAGGCACATTGACTATTAACCAAGATCCTAATTTTGTAAAAGAGCCAACTTCATCAGGCGGTCACGTTGGTCTTACAATTGAGAATCCTCCAGGCGAGAAAAAAAAATGAGTGAAATCGCAAATAGAACTATTGTAGGTTTGCTCGCAATAGCATTGGTCATTACTGTGGTTGGAACTGTTATTAGTGTTACAAAACTCTCAGAATTAGGAGGAGATTATCCTATTTTTTCTTCTGGAGATGCAATCTCTGGTGCGACGACTGGAACAACAAATTTGTCTATTGAAGGAACGGCCACAATTAACGTTGCTGTAAACGGCCTTGATTTTGCAGGCGGATATTATGATACCACGTGTGCTACAGGATCCGCAACTATTAACACATCAATAACAGATGTTACTTCTGGTGCTCTCACTTCTAATGTTAATTATACCTGTTGGATCAATTCATCAACACTTAATGCTACTGATGGTCATCTTGTAATAAATAACGGTTCGTCTACAATTAATCTTAACATGTCAACAAATACAACAGATGCTGAAATGTTTTATTGTGGGACTGCCCAAGGTTGCACTGGATCAACTGCAGCCAAAGTTGAAGTAACAATGTCAGTGGGGGAAGATTCCATTGATGCTAGTTGTACTGGTGGACGTAATACTACCTTAGTGCAATTATTGGGAAATGATACAAATTCATCAACAAGTTATCAACTATGTGGCGTCTTGGAAGCATCAGATTCTAATGATGAAATCGGAATTGATTTTAAATTGACAATTCCATCGGATGCTACAAATGGTGATAAATCATTAATGGTTACATATACTGCTACTCAGAATTAATGTTTCATTTTTCTCCGCCTCATAGACTACTCTTGCTTTTAACAGGGAAAAGTATATAAGATTAGAAGTTTATCTCACACCTAAGAACAAAAATGAGGTGGACAAATGAGTGATGTTGGTAGTAGAACGATAGTAAGTTTGTTTGCGATAGCTCTTCTCATAGCTGTTGCTGGAACTACTATTAGTGTAACGAAACTCGCTGAATTAAGTGAAACTGGTTCTTTTCTTTCTTTTGGAGACATTTTATCAGGAGCAGCCACTGGAACTACAAACTTATCAATAGAAGGAACAGCAACAATCAATGTTGCAATAAATGGTCTTGATTTTGGGGGTGGATACTATGACACTACTTGTGACACTTCGATCGCTACAATCAACACAACAATTACAGATGTCACGGATGGTGAATTAACTACCAGTATTAATTACACCTGTTGGATTAATTCATCAACACTTAACGCTTCTTATGGCCATCTTATCATTAATAATGGAACCTCTACTGTTAACCTAAATGTTTCAACAAATACAACTGATGCAGAAATGTTTTATTGTGGAACTGCTCAAGGTTGTGCGGGATCAACAGATGCTTTAGTTGAGGTTGCAATGCTAGTTGGTGAACTTTCTCTTGCTGCCAGTTGTTCTGGAACAGCTAATAGTTCATTGGTGCCAATATTAGGGAATGATTCAAATGGTTCCACTAATTATCAGATATGTAGTATCTTTGAAGCAGAAGATTCGCGAGACGAACTTGGAATTGATTTCAAATTAACAATTCCGTCTGACGCTACAAATGGTGATAAAACATTGATGATAACATATACTGCAACTCAAAATTAATTCAGATTTATCTTAGCAAAATGAAAAAAGTATCACTTATCCTCATATTTTGTGTAATCCTCTTATTATCGCACTCAATGGCAGCCATTGCTGTTGGTGTTGGAGGAGGAAATCAGATACTTAGTTATTCTCCAAATACAGATCAAACAGTTAAATTAAGGCTTATTGGATGTCCCTGTACAATTACATTGGATGGCGATCTTGCCACATATGCAGTAGTAAATGAATCATTAATGCCTAGTGTTACTGTAACACTCAATTATCCTGAACTTGGACCAGGTGAACATAGTGTCATTTTTAGTGCAATAGAGCAAGGTCCTGGTGGTGTCATGGGTGGTGTCGGAAGAATAAGTACCTATATTAAAGTAATTAGTCCATATCCAGATACATATTTGGAAGTAGATAGAATTTTAGATGTGTCAAAATCAAATCAACCAGGTGAAAAAACATCATTTTCACTTAAAGCAATAAATTATGGAAGTAAAACAATTGATAAAGTCAGTGGTGTAGTTACAATTTCTCAAATTGATGGGTCTGAATCAAAGTTTATTGGGATTTCACATGTTGATACAATATCTTCATTTTCTGCCGGCGATGAGCATACGTTACAATCTTCTTGGCTTGTACCAAAAGATGCAGTTGCAGGAAGCTATGTAGCAAGTGCAAACATTACGTGGGAAAATAAAAGTGAAGTAAGAGAACGATCATTTAGAATTGGAACTCCTACTTTATATATTGAAGATATTGACAAAGTAACAATTCCACATGGTGAGATCTCAGAAGTAATTGTAAATCTACGTAGTAAATGGAATGATCCAATTGATTACTCGCCTTCATTAAAAGTATTTGATAATAATAAGGAATTGGCATCTATCACTTCTCCTGCAGGAAGGTTAAACGCTTGGAAAAAAACACCTATCTCTTTTTTTGTAAATGCAAAAAACATTGTTGCAAATAATTATACTGGAAAAGTGCAAGTAAATTATATGGATACATTTGTTGAGGGCGAATTCGAATTGGAGGTTATTGAACCCGCTGAACCAACCTTACAACAAGAAGTCAAAGAGAAAGCATCTTCTAATAGTCAATTAGTGTGGATTACCTTGATTATTGCAATTACAGTAATAGTCTCTTTATTTATACTTAGAAAAAAACAGGGGAACAAAGAAGACCCTTATGGTGATTTTTGATTAACTTTTTTGCCTTATGCTGTATGGCACTTTTGTATCAAACTAATCATGCTTTTTGATGAAAAACAATCAGTAAATTTTGCAGGAAGGTTTATTTTTTTAGTTTCCCACGGCCACACCTTGTAGGTTCTAATAGTAATGTGGCCATAGTGTCCACCTAAAGAAATTTTTTCATGTGCAAATAAAGAAATTGTAAATTGTTCTGTTTTGTTCTTGGGAATAATGGTATTTGCTGTTGGTGAAATATAAACATAATTTGCAATCTCGCTATTATATGATACAATTACAACTTCTATTCGTTCATCAAAATTGTGTTGGTTATGCAATGTGAATTTACGATTAGAAAACCCTTGCGGACTAAGAATACCAAAATGAAGTTTATCTGTATCTAAATTGAATCCTCCCGATTTTTCATTTGATATGTGTACGTCAAATTTCATGGTAATTATTTCTTTTGGAGCTACGTGGTCCCATATAAAATATCCAACAATTCCTAGTACTAAACCAACTAACAAAAAGAGAATAATTGCGCTTCGTAATCTCATCGTGTATCATGTAATCTTATATTATAAAAAAAATATCCTTCTCTAAAACAACTTATTCATTATAACAATTCAATTATTTTTTCGTTCTTTTTCTTTTTCTGAATATGTTTTCCAATCAGGACAACGAGAATCAATCCCAATAATATACTTATTCCGATCGTTAGATATTTGTATTTAAGCGTAAATTCTTTTAATATCTCAAAGAAACTCAATCTTGCTAAACCAGGGAAAATATCAGGTAGCTGCTCAGTTGGTGCAATACCTTCTTTTTTCTCGTCTTCTTTGGTTGGGAGATCTTTACTTACATTATCTTCTTCGGGCGATACTGGTGGAACATATGCTGTACCAACTCCACCACTTCCTAAACTTACTGCTGTAACATTTGGTGTAATTGTCGATGTTGTCGCAACAGAGGATCCTCTAACTCCTGAATGTGTCAAATTACTAATTGTGATTAGGGATCCTGAATCAATACAGGTAATGTTTCCTGAGCGAATGCCCGTTGAGTTTCCTAAACAACTATCAAAATCAATTTCTACTGCATCAGTACAATCTGAACTCATATCGTCAATTGATGTCATGACTGCATCACGAACACATAACTGCGCATAATTATCATCTGTCAAATAGAGTGTTTTGCGCTCATTAGAAAGTAATTGGCCATTTAGATTAACAACTATGCTATTTGTATCTTTTAATATAGTAATATTTTTTAAATTAATTTTACTTCCTGAGAAATTATGAGTGAAATTTAGCAAGGGTGTAGATCCATCAGAGAAAATCAATGTTTGGGATCCGTTGTATGTTG
>CAYOOY010000053.1:0-6500 GCA_964405725.1 uncultured Methanosarcinales archaeon
GCATCAAGGAGTGGGGCATTAATTGCTTCATATATCGATAACGATTTTTGCCGTGCAAGTCGAGCTAGCTTTTCTTTAATTTGATCGCGAGGTCCAGATTCACTTACTTGCCAATTGGCTGTATCATCAGCATTTAGTTCTTGTGGATAGACAAATTTTCTATGCATTGGAATTACTGTCAAATTCATTTGTCTTCCGATATGCGCCATGTCTCGACCTCGTTCAACTGAATCACGTAAATACCGTCTATTCATAGCTATCTCAGGCATTGTTGAAATGAAAAGTGTATAATCATATTGATCTAATAAACGATTTCCAAACTCTGGGCCGTTATATAATGAAAATATTCCTTCAATGATACCAACATCAATGTCTGCTGGAACCTCCACAGTTATTGGTGAATCATTGAACTGACGTGAATAAGAATGGGTAGAAAAATCATATTTTGGATATGAAAAGTTCTCTGAACGTTTTAATTTTCCAGCATACGCTACTAATCTATCAATATTTACACTTTTTGGATGATCAAAATTCAAACTAGGATCAAAACACAACGCATCACGTTCATTATCATTCATATAACTAAAATCCTTATAACAATCATCAGTCGAGAGTACCTGCACAGAAACACCCCACAATTCGAGATTTTTTTGAATCAAATCAGTAATGGTCCCTTTACCTGAACCAGTTCCACCTGCAATACCAACTAAATATGCCATTTTTAGTATATTGTTGGTTGTTCTTTTATCATTTTAGTGGCCATAATACAAATACCACAACAACTATTATAAAACAGCTAAATAAAAACATCCCTAATGGCACAATTAGTACAAGAAATCATTGCACGAATCAAACACGACGATGTAAAATCGCAGCGTCAGCTAAATTATTTAAAGCGAGATGTCGCAAAATCGATGGGATCCAAATTTATTCCTTCCAATATGCAAATATTACTCTCGATGCCAGAAAAAGAAATATCACATTATATTGATGTACTTCTCACAAAACCAACTCGTACTATCTCAGGAGTATCACCAGTTGCCCTTATGACAAAGCCTGATAAATGCCCACATGGGAAATGTACATTTTGTCCAGGAGGCATTGATAGTCCATGGGGAGATGTACCTCAATCATATACAGGTCATGAACCAGCAACAATGCGTGGGATACGAAATGAGTATGATGCGTATTTGCAAGTGTTTAATCGATTACAACAATATGTTTTATTAGGTCAAAGTTTTGATAAAATTGAAATCATTGTTATGGGGGGCACATTTACCGCAACACCTATTTCATATCAAAATGAATTTATCTATAACACATTTAAAGCAATGAATGATTTTGCCGAACTATTTTGTTCTTCTGGTGAATTAGATTATATTAAATTTAAAGAATTCTTTGAACTTCCCGGAGATATTTATGATAAAGTGCGTGAGGAAAACATCAAAGAAAAAGTACGCACTCTTAAAGAAAAAAATTCTTCAACCTCATTACAAGATGAACAATTACGTAATGAAACTGCGTATGTTCGTTGTGTTGCATTGTGTGTTGAGACAAAACCAGATTGGGGTTTTTTAGATCATGGAAATATTATGCTACAGCAAGGATGTACGAGAGTAGAACTTGGAATTCAAAGTATGTATGATGATGTGTTAAAAATAACTCATAGAGGCCATGATAGTAAAGATTCAATTGCATCCATTCGTATACTTCGTGATTTAGGATTTAAAATTAATTTTCATTACATGCCCGGATTACCATTAACAGATGAAGCACGAGATGTAGCAGGAATGCGTCAAATGTTTTCTGATCCTGATTATAAACCAGATATGATTAAAATGTATCCATGCATGGTTGGACCAGGAACGCCATTATTTGAACAGTGGAAAAAAGGAGAATTCACACCAATTACAACAAAAGAAGCAGCTAAGCGTATTGCAATTATCATGAATGAAATCCCTGAATATTGTAGAGTGCAGCGAGTACAAAGAGATGTCCCTACGAAATTTTGGGAAGCAGGAGTTGATAGAACTAATTTACGTCAATTTATGAATCAAAATTTTGAAGTGAAAAGTCGTGATATCAGAGCACGTGAACCAAAAGGAGTAACTATTAGTTGGGAAGATGTTACAATCAACGTAATGAAATATCCTGCTTCACAAGGTGTAGAGTTCTTTATTGCAGCTGAAGATACAAAAAATGATGTATTAATTGGTTTTGCAAGACTGCGATTTCCTTCAACTTTTTTACGATCTGAAATTACGAAAAGTTCTGCGTTACTTCGTGAATTACATGTCTACGGAACAGCAACTGCAATTGGAGCAACAGGTAATGTGCAACATAAAGGATGGGGAAAGAAGTTAATGGCAAAAGCTGAAGAAATTGCTACATCTCGCAGTAAAGATAAAATGGTTGTTATTTCTGGCGTTGGCGTCAAAGAATATTATAAAAAATTAGGCTATGTAAAAGAAGGCCCGTATATGGTTAAGGGTTTGTAGGTATTATTACTGGGTATACTGACAGTGTTTCATCGTTATTTACATCCAGGCGAATTACATGATTCGGCGTCATTGCGACATCGTAAATCCTATAGATATTACTTACTTGAATTCTTTCAACAGGCATAACATCTGTTAAATATCTTGTGTCTTTTATTCCTGCTAGGTTTCTTAGAAAGCTATTTGCCGGTATTGCTTTGGTAGTTGTGCTTCCTGAAGGACCATTAGCTAATAAGCCAGGTGTGGGGAGTCGATAACTTCCTACTTCAGTTTTGTGTCGCATAATTTCCTTTTCTAAATCTATTATGGTGTTGCCAACATAACCTGTACCAACAATTTGGTAAAATAGATCTTGATACTCTTCTCGTTGATCATTTGCAAGGGCAATCACTATATTTGTCATAAGCGCAAAACTTGCAAAAAATTCATTTGGCTTTATGCATTCGGAAATTGCACCTACAAATTTATGTGATATTGGTTTTTTTGAAACCAGTATTTTTTCATACGCATCAAACACATATTTGTGAGTGTTAGTACATGAGATATTTTCAAGTAGCAAGTAATCATCTAAATTAAGTTGCGGTACTGGTTCTTGATCAGGCATACTCTCAACTATTCGCATGGCTTCCTCTACACTCATAATTCTATTTGAGCGAATTGGTTTTAATGCTTTCATTTTACTAACCTGTACGTGCCGTGTCTATCTATATCTCCAGCAGTGCTTATTGTAAGATTACAACTATCAATTTTCAAAATAGCCCCAGTTGTAATTCCTCTTCCTGAAGGCAATTCAATATTTGCAGATATATTCATTTCATTTGCAATATCAAGGAGAATCTGCGGATTTTCCATACCAGTAAGATTTGATATAAATCTACTAAATCGTAGATGCTTTAAGCCCTCTTCTAAAGGACCGCTTTTGAATATGGGTGATATAGGGCATGACAATTCAGCAGGATCAACAAATTTATTTAATGTAGAATATTGAGGCAAGTATCCTTTGTTTGGATAATGAACAACACGTGCATGTGTATCTTCCCAGAAAACTGCTGTGTTACAAGCTATATCTCCAAATAAAAATCTTAGAGACAGATTTTTATACTGATTATACTGTTCCTGAAACGGATCGTTTCTTCCTTGATATAGTTGTTTTAGAATATTACACGTTAGTGCTAAACTTGGCAAAAACCGTTTTTCATCCTGATATGCCGAAAAAATTGGACCGGTTCCTTTCCAATCTTCTTCAATTTCTAATGGACTATGAAATTCAAATTCATCTCCCATATAATCAGTACATACTATTTCACCTATTGTTATATAGTCTCTATCCTTACGCGGTATTTTTTGAGGTTTCTTTTGAGGTACATCAGGCATTTGATTAACTCTTCTCATCGCTTCTTCTACTGAAATGATTCTAGATCCAAGTGGTTTAAGAGATTTCATTTTGGTATTTTCACTGGGTATACTGATAGTAATTCATGACTTTCTACATCTAAATGTATTTTCTGATCTTTAATTGATACATGATGTGTTTCTGTTATCTTTCCTGTTTTAAATTCAAGACCAGGGATTATCGAAGACAAATTAGTTTTGATCTGAATCCCAGAAATGGATCTTGCTAAGATCTGGTATTGAGGATCATTAAAGTGATATGCATCATTGGGTTTCATATGCCCTATTTCATCAACTCCAATTGTATATTTAAATGCAGGAGTTGTATGGTCAATCATTTGTTTATCAAAACTTATTTGTGTATTTGTAAAGAGTGATTTTGATATCATATCATAGAACTGTTGTTGATATTCTTCTCTTGGGTTGTTTGCTAAGTGTATTAGAATATGTGATAAAAGCGCAAAGCTAGGAATAAATTCATCTTCAAGTAAATAAAGTGATAATTTAGATACTGATATTTTTTCAATAGGTCTTGTCGATACAAGAAGTTTTTCATACTCATCAAATACTCTTCCTTTTGCATCAACACAACTTATATTTTCAAGTAGCAAATAATCATCTAATGATTCTTTCTTTTCTACCTTCGGCATTCCATCTACTATTCTTCGAGCTTCTTCAACAGAAATGATTCTAGATCTTGTAAGTGGTTTAAGAGATTTCATCTAAATCTACACCCCCTTTGGGCTAGTTTGTTCATTTCCCTCATGTTATGTGGGGATGGATAATCAATAGAATTTCCTGAAAAAAATATCCTCTTTAATTCAGTTAACGAATCTAAATTTTCAAGTTTAGTTAGTTGGTTATTTCTAAGATCTATTTGGGTAAGGTTAGTGAGGGTATCCAAATTCCCAATTCGTTGAATTTCATTACCATATAAAGAAAGGTGTTCTAATTTAGTTAGAGTATCGATATTAGAAATTGTTACAATTCGTTGATCTCCTAGAAATAATACTTCTAATTCATATAGTTTTCCAATTTCATACGGAATTATTCTCAAATTCTGTTTTTCCATAGATACTAATTTCACATGTTGATTTTTAATTTCTAGATACACATCTCCCTCATTATCTGCAACATTCCAAAAGTATTCCACAGAAGTTTTTCCAAATCTACTTGCAAGAGATTCCAAAATCGAATATTCTTCTTTAACTAGAGGGAATCCATGAAAATCTACTAATTCGCCAGAATATCTAATTGGTTTCTCTGGCGGATATAAATCAGGCATACTTTCAACTATTCTTCGAGCTTCCTCTACAGAAATGATTCTTGATCCAAGTGGTTTAAGAGATTTCATTGCCGTATCATAAACCTCGTTTCATGATTTAATTTAGAATGGCTAATTCGACAACCCCATGATGCATCATGGAGTACTAATGGATACACGCCTTCTGGCATATGAGAAGGAATTGAAATATTTGGAACCATTTTGGAAAATTTCTTCGTAATATCACAGTATGTTGACAAAATGTGTTTATCTACTAGTATATCAAATAATTTATTCATCAATGGTTTGTCGGTAATATTTACACCTTCAGACAAACCTTCTACACTTAGTGGAATACATTTTTTTTCATCACTCCAACCTTCCCAATCATACCCCCCTAAAGCATGATGGTATTCTCCTAATAATATACTCTCTGAACTAAAAGAAATGTACGAACTTGTTGCAAAATTCAATTTACACAATTCTTCTCTTTCTTCGATAGATCTTGTTCTTCCATGGTCATTTATCCATTCATAATTAGAAATAATCCCACGCATTGTTTCTTCAATAGTAAGTGCCCGAGCCTTATCTTCTTCTTTTGGATGTAAGAGTAGTTCTTCGCAAGATCTGCCACGCAATTTTAAAACTGCTAACCCATATGTTGCGCATGACTCCAATGCAACATATTGATGTTGATATTCATGTGGCATACCCTCTACTATTCGCATAGCTTCCTCTACCGAAATGATTCTTGATCCAAGTGGTTTTAATGATCTCATGTTTTTAGCATAATCCCTATTTTCTTTCTCATTTTTTCATATTCTCGTTGATTGTGTGGCAAAGAATAATCAATTGGATTATTGTCAATATCAAATTGTCTTATACGTTCTAAGTGATCTACATTTTCAATTCGTTCAATCTGATTCATACCTAAATAAAGGTGACGTAATTCTACTAATGAACCTATTTCTTCAGGTATCTTTCTTAGCTGTTGATGTTTTATGGCTAATGAAGTTACATGTGTATCACTTATCTGTAGACGTACATCTTTTGATACTTCTCTTACATTAATAAAATACTCTTCTGCACTTTTTCCAAAATAATTCTGTGCAATTGATTCTAATGCATCATACTCTTCTCTCACTAATTTGTATCCATGAAAATAAACAGTATCTCCTGAATATTGTGGTACTGCTACTTTATTTGGAACACCAGGGGTATTATCAACTATTCGCATAGCTTTTTCTACCGAAATTACTCTTGAGCCTAGCGGTTTTAAACTATCCATGCTTCACCCCTAAAAAAGTATATAATTTGGCTTAATTGGGTCCCCGTGGCCCGCCACG
>CAYOOY010000054.1:0-5872 GCA_964405725.1 uncultured Methanosarcinales archaeon
ATATCATCTCTCATAACGTTTCTATTTAACCATCCTCTAGCAAGAGCCGTAAACATGGTATCTGTTTCTTTCATAGATAAGGGAGCTTTTTTCATACAATCATACAAAAAATCAGGATTAAATCCTCTTGATAATTCAGCACAATCAACAATAGTATCTACTATATTCTTTGAAGTCAAAGGATCATATCCCTGACGCATACAATATAGTGATTGAACTGGCATAAAGCGAAATCGCGCTCAACCCTTTATAAAATTAACTGCGAAAAATTTGAAATTGAAAAACTAGCAGACAATTAACTTTAAATACAAATCAAATATCTCTGATCACATGACAGATGAACACACAAAAGAAGAGATAGAATCAGGTGAAGTTGAAGCTGACGTTCTAACAGAAGAAGGACGTGAAGATTTAGTTGAAAACGATGAAATGGAAAGTTGGGAAGCAGGCTTTGCGCAAGGAGCATCTGAAGAAGGACAATTAGCAAAAGATGCACTTACTGGCGAGCCAATTATGGATGAATGTGTTGAGAGAGAAATCAATGGTAAACTCTATCGTTTCGTTAACGAAGAAAACGCTAAAAAATTCGCTGAGCGCCAAAGTAAAGAAGCATAGTTACCACCACTTACTATCCTCACCAACGATATACATACTATCATCAAAATACCAAAAAGCCAGATCAATATTATCTGGTTTATGTTCTTTTAACGATTTATAGTTACGTATATTATGTCCATGTAGCATTAAATAATCAGCACCCATACTATCAACTGTATTGTAGAGATCTTCTGTAAATTGATCGATATTAAAATACGTACTTTTAACAACCCAATAAATTTTTCCTGTTTTTACATCTGGATATGTTTCTGAGAGATATTGTACTACTTTGCCAGATACTGAACTAACTAATGTATCATCTAAAATTTCTCTGTCCTCAAGATCTTTAATTAAAAAATTAGCTAATTCCATATCATACTCATAATTACCTTGTGATTTAATCTCAACATTAAGGATCTTATCCTTACCAATTAAATCCATTACATCTTCATACAAAGGAATATCATAATCGCTAATTTCCTGTAATTCTTCATATGTAACATCTTCTAGCCATACTTGCTTTTGCTCCAATCGAACTAAACTAGTATCATGATAAATAACAATTTTTTTGTCCTTAGTATACTGAATATCAAACTCAATGAATTCATATTTATCATCATTAAGAGCTTCTTTGAGCGCATCCATACTGTTTTCCATATATTTAACAGAACTACCTCTATGAGCACCATACACAACTGGTACATCTGAGCCTAACGCAGTGATCTGAGGTACTTGACTTAAGTATAGTCCAATGACTATAATCGCCATAATTACCATTGAAATTCGCTGCTTTCGCTTAGTTACTATCATATAATACTCACAGACTCCCTAGTTTATAAAACTTTCGTTTATTTATTACTTTTTAGTGACAAATAAGTTTCGTTTTTCAATGTCTACCAAAAGACACAAATCCTTAAAATACGCTAAGGGAGTGGAGTATATATGAGGGTGTTTCTGATACTAATTATACTTCTAAGTGTGCTATCTATTGTAGCTTCAGAAGAAATATCTCCTAGCTATACAATTCAGCACCGTGGCTCATCAAATTACTTCTTGCACAACTCAATTCAAGGAGTCTCAAATACGCTCAGTGAGCCCGATACAAGTGGAATTGAAGTTGATCTGCACTACAGTAACTTTGAATGGAAATTGTGCCACGATCAATATTTTGGTGTGTGCGTAGGACCTACAATTGAAGAATTCTTTGAGCAGGCAGCCAATTCACATAAAGTATTAATATTAGAAATTAAGAATACTGCACCAATTAAGGGGTATGAATTACTTGATAGATTAATTAGAGAATATGACCTACACTCTTCTGTTGTTATTGCAAGTTTCAACGAAGATAATCAGTTAGAATTCTTTGTGGATAAGGGATACATAATAGCTCAATTTATTGAGCGAACTCGTTTTTCCTATGACCCAACACTTATTACAGCGTCTTGGGATGATCGATTTGATGAGTATAGTGAAGATGAGCCAATATCTATGCGGTTATTCATTCGTTTGAGAGGGATTCCCATATCTACAACAACACTTGAATATGTAGAACAAATTGCGTATGATTATTCACAAGATGGCAATACACTTAGAATTTGGTATACTGGCATTCATCCTTCAAATAGAGAAGATATTACAAAAATAAAAGAAAAAATATGGGGAAGGTACCAACCCATTGTTTCAATTGAGGATTGAGTAATTCATTGGTATCCAAAGTGCTACACTTTAACGTAACTCACTCTCCAAGATATTGAAACATTTACTTAGAGCTGATCCCAAATCCCAATCTGATTTTTCACTTGCAAGCATTCGTCCTGGATACTCAATTCGTAAACGTACCAAAAATTCTCGCTGTTTTCCATCAGATGCGCGTTCTTTCAAATGAACAGTTAGGGTAAATGGATCACTAATACGTCGCTGCAATTTTGTTGCTTGGCGCTCAATTATATCATCTATCATTGAGCGTTGATGCTCGGTTGTATACACATCACCTAATCCTTTAATTTCTACAGTGTACTTTTCTTGAGGAGTAGATTTCTCTAATGTGCCAAGAATATTTCGCAATGTTAGCAATCCTTGTGGTTCATTTCCTTGCAGAACTAGGAGTGTATCAACACCTGTATTAGTCATTGTATCTAACGCGTCTGAAACGAGTACTGAATGAGAAATGCTTGAAGGTTGTACATCATTATAGACTTGTTCAACAAGTACGTCACGTACACTATCTCGATTAAGTTCAAAATCTCGTGTTTCCTGATTAAAACTTTCACGTGAATTACGCGCTGGGGACCAATTCATACTTTTACGAATAATATCCTTATAGGATAAAAATCCACATGTGACACCATTTGAAAAAACAGGAATGGTATCAACGTGTTGATCATGCATCAAATCAAGTGCAACTGCTAAAGAGTCAGTTAGCGTGATTTTATTTGGTTTGCATAATTTAACATCTGTTACCTTAAGTCCATTTACCGCATGTTTTGCAACTTCGCGTGCATGCACAACACCATGTATTTCATTTTGCTCTTTGACAGGAATGTGATAGACATTACTGCTATGAAAATGGTGTGCTGTATTTTTTGCAAGGTCATCGTGTGATAAAATCGGCGTTGTCCGCACATATTCACTTAGCGGTTTATCCTCATTATCAAAATGAGCTTTTAGTATATCTTTTTTCTCCACCAAACCAAGGTATTTGTTATGTCGAAATACCAGAGCTGCTCTTTTTTCTTGGCTCCGTAGCTGTTGCAACACGTCTCGAATTGTCTCGCCCTCAGAAGTCACCAAGAAATTATCTGTTACAAGGGATCTAATTTCCATATAGAAACAATAATGTTGAAATATTTAAATTATATTGTTATGAACTAGGTTTTAACTTCATAGGATGCTCCTCGCTGACTAAATATATAATTAGCACAAAACCTTTTTAAAAGGAGATCAAATAAAGCATATATCTTAGGAATGTGGGTAGTAGCTTACCTGAACCTTAGATAAATTACCGTAAATGGAGGCTACCAAATGGGATTATACAAACACGTACGAAAATTGTGGAAAAAACCACAACAAAATGAATTATGGCGAGAGCGACTAGTTGCATGGCGCCGTGAAAATGTTACAACTAAAATTGATCGACCAACACGTATTGATCGAGCTCGTTCTTTAGGATATAAGGCAAAGCAAGGATACAGCGTCGTTCGTCAACGTCTTACAAGAGGAGGTCATCGGCGACCAACAATTAAGAAGGGTAGACGACCAAAACGATCAGGTACCAGATTAAATCTTGATAAGAGTTATCAACAAATCGCTGAAGAAAGAGTAGCACGAAAATATACCAATTTAACTGTTCTTAATTCATATGAAGTTGCTAAAGATGGTAAATCATATTGGTTTGAAGTTATCTTAGTAGATCCACATCATCCTGTGATTAAGAGTGATAAGAAAATCAATTGGATTTGTAAGAAAAAACATCAAAGCCGAGTATTTCATGGTAAAACATCCGGTGCTAAGAAATCACGTGGTTTGAGAAAATAATTTTTAGTATCTTTTTTTATTATTTCTTGTGCAATATATTTTCCATATAAATCTGACGAAACATTGTTTGAATGTAGAAACATTGCATAATCTAAAAGGTCGTCTAAATCTAGGTTAGTAATATCTTTGATTATTTTTGCATCAATACTCTGAGTCCTTCTTGCGTGATTAACTAAATACATATCTCGCAGGGCGAGTAAACTTTTTATAAGTCTTCAGGTTGTGCATTACAAGAGTTCATGCATAACAAGTTCACACACATGCCGAGTTTATCAAGAATTTAATAGGAAAAAAAGAAGGTAATTTTATAAATTTTCCCACAATTACCAACGCATGAAAAAGAAGTTGGTAGCGATAGTTATTATCATAGTATCACTTCTCTACGCAGCTAATGTAGTTACACAAATCACAGGAAGCATAACTGCGCCACTTATCACATCAACCATTAGCGATACTGGTGATCTTCACATCTATTTCTGTCCACATCAAGATTGTGAAACCAATCTAGTACAATTCATTGAATCAGCAGAACATACCATTCACTGCGCACTATTTGATATAGGGTTAGAATCAGTCCAATTGGCCCTTGACAATCAAAAAGAAAAAGGTCTTGAAGTACACGTTGTAACCGATGATCATTATCTTAAAAAATACACAAGAGATTTTGTTAAACCCGATCGCTCCGGCCTCATGCATAACAAATTCTGCATAATAGACGATAAAAAAGTCTCAACAGGGAGCATGAATCCAACAAATAATGGAGCGCATAAAAACAATAACAATCTTATATTCATTAACTCAGAACAAATCGCACAAAATTATGAAGATGAATTTAGTGAATTATACAATAACACATTCAAAAAAGGAAAAAAAGTAACCAACCCTATAATTTCACTCAATAACACAATAATCGAGACATATTTCTGCCCTGAAGACAAATGTGCACAAAAAGTCACAGAAGAACTACAACACGCAAAAACCAGTATCCACTTTATGGTATTCTCATTCACACATGAAGAAATAGGAAATCAATTATTACTCAAACATCTAGACAACCTTACGATGAAAGGAGTCATGGAAGCAAGGCAAGTATCCAAATATTCTCAATTTATGCGTTTAAATCAAAGTGGTATTGATGTACATAAAGATAAAAACAAAAATAATTTGCATCATAATATTTATTTATGAATAACATATAGTTAGCCTATTAGGTTTATTTTGTCTTCTCCTCCATTTATTTTTTCTTTTCTAAATTCTTTATTCTTTGCAGATTATCATCAACTAAAGTTGTCAACATTGATTTCATAAACACATCTTCTGCAAATTTTGTGTTAGATTTCTGTTGTTCAAGAAACTTTGAATAATTGTTGAAAAATTTGTGTAAAAGTTTAACATCATACGTTAGTTTTTGTTTACTCCAATCGGTCTCTGCAAGAACTCTCCTACCATCTGCACCTAAACTCTCTCTAATCAATGTTTTGTACTTTTTATTACCCAATTGTTTACGTTGTGTTTCCTTTACACCCAACATATATTCGGTCATACCCCTTTTATTGTGTCTTCTATCTGTATTCCTGATAATTATAGAATCCTCATTATAGTCATATTCCAATGAAAGTGAATGGTCTTTGCCCCACCCTGCAACCATCTCAATAAATGCAATTGGAGGTCTGATGTAGTAATATCCATACTTACCTTGAGGATTCCATCCTAACTTTATTTTTGCAGGTCTTCCAGCCAT
>CAYOOY010000054.1:5882-6364 GCA_964405725.1 uncultured Methanosarcinales archaeon
GACTTTATAAAAATTACTAAACTATATGGAATTTTATATAGAATTAGTTTAAGAGACTACTAATTCTTACTAATTCTTATGAAAATAAAATCTTTTGCAATTACAAGCGAACTTGATGTAAGACTTCAGGAAAAATCAGTAGAGAATGAGTGTTCTGAAAGTTCAATTGTACGTTTAGCACTGAAAAGGTTCTTGGGGAATAAAAATGAATGAATTTAGAGATTTCAATCAAGAATTTGTCGCATTAGTAAAATGTGCTATTGAAGAAGGATGGATGGAGGATTAATAAAATGGAAAACCAACAAACCTTGGAAAAAGGATACTGGAACACAGTAGAAAAACAAAGAGAAAGACGAGAACAACTTAAATGGAACTTAAATGATTCATTTGATGTATATTTTGAGGGAGAACCATACGAGTTTACTAAAGCAGATGGTAGCGTATTTTACATATTTGATGTTAAAGTTGAAGATAATGAATAT
>CAYOOY010000055.1:0-4640 GCA_964405725.1 uncultured Methanosarcinales archaeon
TACAGGAGATGTAGGTCCAGAACAAAATAATTTTGCAGGAATAGGCGCAACCGGCGGAGGAGTTCCCGGTAATAGCTTTGCAACTGAAGAACTGGGTATTATCGCACAGTATGCACATCTTGCATGGTACTATTATCCTGATCATGTAAATGAATATTGCAATTATAGGTACAGGATATGTTGGTCTCGTAACGGGAGCGTTATTAGCTGGTCGTGGAAATAATGTTGTGTGTATAGATCAAAATACAACAATTATTGAAAATTTACAACAAGGTATCCCTCATTTTTTTGAACCAGGATTACAAAAAATTGTGCAAGAAAATATGCGAAGAAACACTCTTTCATTTGCAGTTGATATGAAAGAAGCAGTTGCTCATGCAGATATTATTTTTCTTGCTGTCGGTACTCCCTCTTTAGATACCGGTGAATTCAATCTACAATATTTGACACATGCTGCTCGTGAAGTTGGTACATATCTCAAAAATGCAAGTGGATTTAAAGTAATAGTTACAAAAAGTACTGTTCCTCAAGGTACATATAAAAAAATAGAATCTGTGCTGCAACAAGAAATTGGATATGAATCAGATGTTGAATGGGCATATGTTTCTAATCCAGAAACCCTTGCTGAAGGATCAGCAGTTCGTGATTTTTCAAAGCCTGATAGAATTATTGTTGGAACAACGAGCGATCGCGCATATGAATTAATGAAAGAGTTATATCATCCATTTACAATGAAGCGTGATAGAATATTTAGAGGATCTCCAGCAGATGCTGAACTTGCTAAATTATTTTCTAATACGGCACTTGCCGCTCGAGTTTCAATGGTAAATGAATTTGCTCGCATTGCTGATATTACAACTGGAGCTGATATGGATACTGTTCGTAAAATGGTATGTGAAGATAAGCGAATAGGATATAATTTTATGTTCCCTTCTCCAGGATATGGAGGGAGCTGTTTTCCAAAAGATATTCAAGGGCTCGTACATCAGTCAAAATTAGATGGCTATGCTCCACACCTTCTAAGTACTATTCATGATTCAAATGAATTTCATAAATCCTATGTAGGAGATAGGGTAAATACCTTACTTGCAACTCCTGGCGCTAAAATAGCAATATGGGGTTGCACGTTTAAACCAAATACAGACGACATTCGTGATGCTGCTTCAATTCCCATTATCACTGCACTTATTAACCGTGGTGCAAACATTCATGTGTTTGATCCAATGGATACCAAAGCGCGAGAAATATTTGGATCTTCGGTTACGTTTGGTGATTCACAATACGGCATAGTTAAAGATGCAGATGCATTAATTTTACTTACAGAATGGCGACAATTTGATAGTCCTAATTTTGTACAACTATGTGAATTGATGAAAGGAAATAAATTATTTGATCTTCGAAATCGATGGGTACCGCAAGCTGCGAATCGTGCTGGATTTGATTATTTTGGTATAGGAAGGAATTATCATTCACAATAATATTCTCAGAATTATGCCTTTACTCCATTTCTTTATTCAATAAATGGATTCTTTTGCAAAGGGTTTCCTGTTTGAGTACTGCAGGCTGTAGGACTAGGAGCGGAAAATGAGCCAAATTTATTACATAGTATAGTCTCAACTTCTTTTAATGAATAATGGCCAGAGAATAGTTCATCATCCACAACAATTGCCGGATATGAAGTAATGTTATGTGCTGTAATTAGGACATTTATCATTGGCTCTTGCTCAAATTCAGCATTTAGGGAAAATACCAATAATCTCTCTTTGTATATTTTTTTAAGATATCCCAAAATATCTCCCTGTGTTTCATATTTATTAGAATCATAAAAATATAACACATTTATGCTATCTTTTGGACATTTTTTCTCAATTTCTTTTGTAATAAGATAATATTGTATCTCTGTTAAAAAATAATCTCTATGTTGTAAATTGAATTTGTCTTTGTCTAATATTGCCGATTTTTCAAATTCTTGTACTATCCCTCCTTTTCGTGTAAGTTCGTCAATGTTTGCATCTAATATCTCATGAAGGGTAGTACAATCAACATTTCCTGAAGCAATGAAATTTTGCTGAAGTTGCAAGCTTTGCAAATTTACTTTTTCATGAAGCATTGAATTTTCAGTTTGTTCAAGTCGTAATTTCTCAATAAACAACCCAATAATAATTCCTAGTGTAAAAATAATGATTGTTAGAATTAACGCTATAAGATATCGATTTTTCTTCGCAGGCCTATTGTCCATGAAATCTCTCAAACAACCTGCTTTAAATACTTAATTGCAATGCAAAGGATAGTCTACCATTTATTCTTTCGACCGGTAATGAAAATAAATGCAATATACATCCATACAAAGGTTAAGAAGATTGAATAGATTGAAAGATATGTTGCCATTGAAGTAAGGGTCTTTCCATGGTTTGTAATTTGTTCTTTTACTAATTTGTATGAGTATATCATAACTAAGAAACTAATACTAATAAGGGTCATTGTGATCACTATCTGAAAGAAAGGAAGGGCTAACATATTGAATGTAAGTTCATAGTTTGTAATAAGAGTCCATATATCAAAATTAATATCCACTAAGTAAAATAACTGTTCAATTGCTTTTGATCCGAATGATTGTAGTATTGCGCCTGTCAAGATAATGGCTAATATTCCTGATAAAACGATTGTTGGCATTCGAATGTATCCAAAATCTCCATATTTTTTGTTAAATAACATTTTTTTGTATGTTATTGTATTATCAACTCCACCTTTGTACCATCGAACTCGTTGAAAAAAAAGCGCCCTCCACGATTTAGGAGCTAAGGTTTCTACTATTGCATCGAATGTTTGCACTATTTTGTAATGATGTTTTTGCAAACGAATTGCAATTTCTAAATCTTCAGTAATAGTTGTTTCATCGTAACCACCAAGATCTTGAATTATTTTGGTACGATAAACACTAAATGGACCTGGAGTTACATGGATACAATTTATTTTTGAATTAAGATACTTGTAAAACATGTTAATGATATATTCACACCATTGCACTTTTTGCAAGATAGTTGATGGGCTTTTTACTTTTAGTAATGGGCACACGGCCGCCATCTTAGTATCTTCAAAGTAGGGGAGCATTTCTTGCAATGCATTAGAATGAATAAATGAATCTGCATCAAGGCATGCGAAAAATTCTCCTTTTGCAATTTCTAATCCATTATTCATTGCTCTTCCTTTGCCTTGGTTTTTTTGATTGATAAGAATAATATTGTCTTGAGGATGCTCTTTGATAAATTGCTCAACTACTATTTTTGTATTGTCGTGTGATCCATCATTAATAACAATTGTTTCCATAGCATTTTTTGGATACTCCAAATTGGTGATAGATTTAAGTGTTTTATAGATTGATTTTTCCTCATTATATGCGGGAACTATTGTTGTAAAAAAGGGAGTTCCACTAAGTTTTTTTTTCTTACTTTCTGTATTGGGACTATAAAGTACAAGTAACCAGAAGATAGAAATGAATAGTAGAATAAAGTATGTGGTAAATAATACTACGTCCAAAAAAGTTACTATCATTCTTTTACTTATCGGTTACTGCTAAGACCTGATACACCTCAACACTCTTGGAAGAATGTATTAATTTAAATCTTTCGTCTTGAAGTAGTGTATAAAATCCATATTCCTTTGGTATTTGTTCTTTCATATCTTTTGTTACCATTATATGCGATATGTTATGTTTTTCAATTAATGGGTTTACATCTTTTAAGTACGCAGTAATAAGAATTTCATTTGTTTGATTGTTTGCGTACGCTTGATGTGTGAATTGAAAGACGTTATGATCTGCAATTTGTGCTGCAAAATAAGATGTTTCAGGTGTTGAAAAAATAATTGAAGAATCAGGAATTTTATCTTTTGTCCATGAGAATGCAGAAAATTCATCTGATGTTGGCCTAAAAGTTGTTACTTTCTGCGCGAAGGCAATGGATGTGAATACAATACCCAATACAATTAATATGAATGCACATTTTTTAAGCAGATCAAGATCCCACTTTCTTTTGAAGAGATTTATGAGACCTACGCTTGCAAAAAATACAAGAAGCATACTTAGAAAAAATACGGTTTGTGGAAATAGTATGTAGGTTATTATTGGCACTGGAAGTAACAAATATGCGAATCTAAATGATGGTTGTTTCCATGTTGTGAACATACCAACTAATGTTAAAAATAATACAAAAAAACTCACTCCCTCTATTCCTCCTAAATCGGGTAATAAAGAAGAAATATCATATACTTCAAAGGGACCTAGTACAAACGCAATCTTGTGTGTAACATAGTATATTGTTAACACAAGTGATGAAATAATGGTTGTTGCAAGTCGTTGCGGTGTTTTTTCTTTCATCAAGTAACTTAGTTGTAATAAGAGTACAATTATTCCTAAAAATAGACTTGGGCTTGCGGCAAGTAACCATAATGGTAAAGAGAGAAATACTGCGTAGTTTTTTTTACGTCCAAATAATATAGTTGCACCAAGGACAAGGGAAGAAAATAACATGAAATGCGAAATGACATTGCTATGAAACATAAATGCAGGCGATGTAATAATAAGTAGAGGAAATACCGTTCTAAACATAGGAGATACTTTATTTATTCGCAAAAGAGTGATT
>CAYOOY010000055.1:4650-6274 GCA_964405725.1 uncultured Methanosarcinales archaeon
CCAACACTATTGTTACTAGCGATAATACTCCTGGAATTATAAAATGCATACTTTGTGGAACCCACAATAAAAGATAGGACATGGGAACTTTTCCATTGATGTGAAGAAGATGATTATAGCTGGTTGCCGATACAATAAGCGGTTTCTTTGCAAGATATGAAAGTAATGGATTTATTAGCACCATTATTAATGAGAGTACAATAACTACTAGTGTTGAATGTGTTGTAATGAAATTCTGAAATTTATTTGTTTGTGTCTTGTTCATCTTGAAGTGTGCATGTTATTTGATATATTTGGCTTTGTTTGTCGTATATTTTTTTAAAACATTCACGAGTATATGAAGGGAACTCTTCTTCATATAATTTGTTAGTTTCGCTTGTTATAACAACGTATTCAACATCGTATTTGTCAAATAATTCTACTGCTTTCGTTTGAAATGGGGTTGTTAGCATAGTTGTGAGATCTTTATAGATCATTTCGGAATTATCTATTAATACAAATTTGCTATCCATTACATTTTGATGTTTTGCATAATGTGTAATGAGGTGCCCTTCCTGCAAGGTTGCTAAGGTGATTGAGTTACTATTCCCCTGCTGTGCTAACCATGTAAATACATCAAGATCTTGTGGTGTTTGTTGTGATTGGACTTGGTCATATAATGTGTATCCTGTACTTCCAACTAAAACTAATACTACAAAAATAGGAATTAGAGTGTGCCATATTGCTACTTTTGTTTGCTTAATGAAAACATGAATCTCTTCATAGAATAATGCAAATAATATTGCAAAACAGATACCAATAAATGAAAGTGCAATATCATATGAAAGCATTCTTCCCCACACCAATGCAATTGAGGTAATTACCATTGAAATGATCAAAAAAGCTTTGTTATCCTTTAATGATGTAATTGCTTTATAGACTACGTATAGTCCAGTAATAAGAGGAATTATTCCAATTAAGAGTAAATCAATTGATGAAAATGAAGGGAAATATTGTTGCAATATTTGTGGTGGTGTGTTCTGCCAAAAAAAACTGATTCCCTGTTGTTGTAGCAACTTTTTGAAAAAGATCATCTGAGTCCACACATAAAAAAGAAGCGAGAAAATGATTACTTCTCCTTGAGCTCTGCTTATTTTTTTCCCTTCAATAGTTGAGAGGAGCATGTATGCCAGAAATCCAATGATAAGAATAATGGTTGCCGAACTTGTAAATGATAATATGAAAATTACAGTTAAATAAATGTATAAATATCGTTTTTCTTTAATTCTCATAAATGCATAAATTGCAATAAATGCAAGTGGCAAGAATAACGATTCTACAGAAATGTCTGAAGGTAAAAATGTTATAGGAAGAATTGCTGTTGCAAGAGCTGTAAAAAATGCTGATTGTGGCTTTGTGATGCGTGAACTGATTAAATATGTAATTGGTACAAGGCAACTTAATGCAATGTTACTGAGCAATTTTGCGGCAACTTGTATTGGCAGCAGAAACGAGAGAAGTGCTAGGATATAATGAAAACCAGGTAAGTAAATTAATTCACGTCCGCCGTATGATAATGTATCGTGCCATTGTGGAATGCCATGTTCAGCGATCTCTTGTGCTTTTCGCAGATGATAATAACTAT
>CAYOOY010000056.1:0-5909 GCA_964405725.1 uncultured Methanosarcinales archaeon
CCGAGCGGAAGCGGTAAAACTAATTTATGTTTACTTGCAGCTGTGAAAATAGCTGAACAGGGGAAAAAAGTTCTTTTTATTGATTCTGAAGGTGGCATTGCAGTTGATCGAATTGCACAATTAACACAGCATAAAGAGAAAGTACTTCAAAATATTTTATTCAAGCAACCAATTGATTTTAAGGAGCAAATGGGTATTTTTGATACCCTACGCAGCGAAGTAACTGATGATATTGGAATGGTGATTGTTGATTCAATTTCAATGCAATATCGATTAGAACTTGGAAAAAGTAGGGAAGTGTATGATGTAAATACTGCCCTTGGAAGGCAAATTGCGTGTTTAGTTGAAATAGCGCGTACGCGCAAAATTCCTGTTTTGATAACAAATCAAGTGTATTCGGATTTTGATAATCGTGACAATGTGCGTATGGTTGGTGGAGATCTGCTCAAATACGGCAGTAAATGTTTACTGGAATTGAAGCGTGTTGCTGCAAACAGAGGTATAATTTTACGAAAACATCGAAGTATTGCTGAAGGAAAAGAAATGTTGTTTAAAATAATTGGTATTGGAATTGAGGAGATAGATTTATAAATAGGATTCATTCTAAGCTACTTATAGCCAACGCGTATCTGTAGTAAGGTATTGCATAGCTGCATGAGGCAAAAAATAATGCAGACAAGATATATTTCTTGTTTGTGGAGAATTACAATGAGTGAAGAAAATTTATTAGTGGAATCAAACGAATATCTTAAATCTGGTATTCACATTGGAACTAAATTTAAAACCAAATATATGAAGAACTTTATCTATAAAACTAGATCTGATGGTCTTTCAGTGTTAAATCTTAAAAAGATTGATGAACGAATTAAAGTTGCAGTGAACTTTTTATCACAATATAATCCCGAAGACATTTTAATTGTAAGTAGGCGTGAAAATGGCTGGAAAGCTCTTAAGAAATTACATGAACTTACAGGAATTAACGTAATAACTGGTCGATACCCGCCAGGAATTCTCACTAATCCTAACTTGGATACATTCACAGAACCACAAGTAATTGTTGTTTCTGATCCATGGCCGGACAAAAACGCCGTTGAAGATGCTGCCAAAATCGGCATTCCTGTGGTTGCGTTATGTGATACTAACAATCAAACAAATAACCTAGATTTAGTTGTTCCATGTAATAACAAAGGAAAAAAATCTGTTGGGTTAGTATTCTACTTGCTTACACGCGAATATATGCAGAAAAAAGGCATGCTTAGTGGCAATGAAGAAATGTCAGCAAAACTTGATGATTTTGTTGAAGAGTAATTTGCATAACCATTAAAAAAGAGCATTTTTTTCTTTTTTATATGGTAGGGATGTTTTTATGAAGGCAATAATTCTGGCTGCGGGAAGAGGAACAAGGTTCAATGCAGACATGGCAAAGGTGTTAGTTGAAGTTGGTGGAAAGCCAATGATTTCTCATATTCTTGATTTAGCACATGATATTGGTATTGCAGAGAAAATTGTTGTTATTGGATATCAAGGTGAACAAGTGCGAAATTTAGTAAATACGCATTTAGGCGTACAAACAGTGTGGCAACACGAACAATTAGGAACAGGTCATGCAGTTAAAATGGCACTTCCATTACTTGGTGATCATGATAAAGATGTCTTTATCCTTAATGGAGATGTTCCTGCTATACGAAAAGAAACGTTGTTTGGTATGATTGAAGATCATAAAAAAAATGAAAGTGTCGTAACTGTTTTATCTTCATGTGTTGAAGACCCGTCCTGGTATGGTAGAATTTTAAAAAATGGACATGACAATGTAATTGCAATACGCGAAGCAAAGGATGCATCACCTGAAGAGTTGCGTATATCTGAAATTAACGCTGGATTATACATTGTTCAAAGCGCTTTTTTGCGATCAGCACTTAGTGAAATTGAACCTAAAAATGCGCAGGGCGAATATTATATCACTGATATTGTGCAACTTGCAGTTGAGAAAGGATTGAAAGTACGTGCTCACAAGGTGCACGATTCTGAAGAAATTAAAGGTGTGAATTCACAAGTAGAACTTATTGAAATGGAGCAGATATTTGCTAGGAGAACTAATGGACATTTATGAACCACGTGAGGATTCTTATTTATTACAGCCATTGGTAGAAAAGTATGCGTATGGCCGAGTTCTTGATATGGGAACTGGCTCTGGAATTCAAGCCGAAACTGCTGCCAAATCACCAATGGTTAAAGAAGTAGTTGCTATTGATATAAATGAGAACGCAATTTCTTTGCTTAAAGAGAAACGTATGCCTAAAATCACTCCTATTCACGCTGATTTATTTTCATCTGTAACTGCTAAATTTAACACTATTATTTGCAATCCTCCTTATTTACCTCAAGATAAAGGAATTGAAGATCCAGCATTATATGGGGGAATTAAGGGGTGGGAATTTTCAGCGCGTTTTTTTAATGAAGTTTCACAATATCTTGCAGCAGATGGGGTTATTTTGTTTTTATTTTCAAGCGTAACCAATAAAGAAAAAATTGAAGAATTAATTGCAAACCATTTATATGAATTTGAAGAAATAGGATCCTTAAAGTTAGCATTTGAAGAATTATTTGTATATAAAATTGCTAAATCAACTCTACTAAGAACGCTTGAGAGTAAAGGAGTTACTGGAATAAATTATCTTACAAAAGGCAAACGAGGATTGGTTTATCAGGGTGTCTATGACCAACATACATTTGTTAAAAGTCATATCCCTTCTAAAAATCAGGTTTGTGTTGTGGTTAAAGTTGAGCGACCTGATTCAGGTGCGATTGCGCGCATGGAAAATGAAACTCGATGGTTACAAATGCTGAATAAGAAAGGAATTGGTCCTCGCTACTATTTTTCAGGAGATGGATTTGTTGTAATGGGGTTTGCTAAGGGTGTGCCTATTTTAGAATATGTAAAAAATGCTGAATTAAAGAAAGTAGTACGTGTTATTGTAAGTTTATTGGAACAATGTTACACACTTGATACTATGAACGTAAACAAGGAAGAAATGCATCATCCTCATAAACATGTCTTAGTGGATGATAATAGTGTTGTTATGTTGGATTTTGAGAGATGTAGAAGAGTTGATGAACCACAAAATGTTACTCAATGTGTTGAATTTGTTTCAAGGATGAAGCAGGAGCTTAGTTGGATTGATGCTGATTCATTACGTGAATTGGCAAAAGCGTATAAAAGTACATATGCGCGTAAAGATTTTGAGAATATTTTGCACTTAATTAAGAATAAATCTGATTAAAAAAATTCTACTTCGCTATTTACAAATACTCCTTCTTTTAATTGAACTGGTCTCCACGTATCTAGCACCAATGTTGCTTCAAGCCAATCTGCAAGTGCTTGTGGATTTCCTATGGTTGCTGAAAGACCAATTAATTGTGGTTTGATTATGGATTTGAGAAGGGTTAATATTACTTCAAGGGTTGGTCCTCTATGGGGATCGTTAAGAAGATGAATCTCATCTATTATTACTGTTTTGACATCTGAGATCCATGGTGTGTGGTGCCTAAGCAAAGAGTCTAGCTTTTCTGTTGTGAGGATAAGTAAGTTGTATTTTGCTAAGTGAGACGATTCGGAATCAATATCTCCTGTTGCCATTCCTACGCTGTATTTGGTATCAGCGAATAATTCTTTATATTCTTTAAATTTTTCATTTGCTAGTGCTTTTAATGGAACTAAATACAATGATTTTCCTTGCTCAATTGAGTTAACTATTGCCATTGAACCAACTAATGTTTTACCTGATGCAGTTGGCGCGCAAATTAATTGGGATTTGTTCTCTAGTAATCCTGCCTTAATTGCCTTTGTTTGTATTGGTGTTAATGAAGGGAAATGGGTGTATTTTTGTTTGAAAAATTCAGGTAACTGTAATGTTTGAAGATTCATTTTTATTCTCTTTGAGCTTAGTACTTATTAACGTTATGCTCATTTTATAGAATTTAGTTCTATTTTTGCGTTTTATCATTTGCCTGTGGTGAAGTCTTAATTTGTGAAATATTTTTAGAATTGGGCTTTTTGTTCTTTAGTTTAAGATTTTAGTTCGTTTGTTTTTCGAAATCCTTATAAACTGTTTTTGAGGTTCTTGTCAATAGAGATTTTGATCTTTAAAATCGAAAAGAGGTTTGGGTATCCATGCTTCATTCGGAATTTTTAAAGACAAGATTTAATGTTCGAACACGGAGGTGTGTTTAATGAAAGTAAAACAAATGGTAAAACGAATGTTTGCTGTTGGTGCCGGAGTTGCCATGTTAGGGGCAACAGCTATGGGCGCATTAGCGGCTGACTTAAGTAGCTATCCATCAAGTTTCGTTACAAGTGACGGAAATTTTAATGGATATATTGTATTGGGTTCAGGAACCAGCGGTTCTGGAGCAGCACTAGATAACTTTGCTGCAATTGAGATTGCATCCAATATGTGGTATAGAAAAGCAACATCTGCTTCTGCAGCTGTAACAGTTGAAGGAGAGAATGCTGCTATTGAAGGGCCAAACAACCCACTGAACATTGGTGAATCCTTTGACTTCGTACAAGTCACTGCTTTTGATCACGACGATCTACCAACAACTCTTGCTAAAGGAACCTACACAGGTGACGATGGTACAGAATATGGATACGAACAAGAAATCAACTTCCTAACAGGATGGTATGAATTGTTTGCTGATAACGACTATAAGAACAAAGCTCCTACTTTAGGTGTACGTATTCCTCAGAATACAGATTTTGTAAACTACTCTATGAAGTTTACCAAAAATCCAAGTTCTCCAGTAACGAGTAGTTCCATGACCGACTTCGTTGATACAACAATGAATATCTTAGGACAAGATTATGAAATCATCACGGCAACTAACGCAACAAAAATTAAGTTAGTGATGCTTAGTGGTGCAGAAAAGGATGTTATGAGAGTTTCTGACCCAGCTAAGAAATACACAATTGGTGGGAAAGAATATGAAGTTAAAGTTGACTTTATTGATGCAACCAATGGTGCTAAATTCACCGTTAACGGTGAAGCAACACCAAGTTTAGCTGCAGCTGCAACACGAAAATTGAAAGATGGTACCTTAATTGCTGTTAAAGAAATTTTAACTAGTAGTAAAGAAAGTGTACGTGACCAGGTAGAGTTTTTCATTGGCGCACAAAAGTTAACACTTGAAGATACTGAATTGGTTGAATTAAATGATGAAGATGTTGATCAGTTAACCGTTAACTTCATTCAAACGTTTGGTACAGAGACATCTTTTAGTAAGATATTCTTTACCTGGAAACCAGATAATGATATCTTCATTACAGAAGATCAGATGGTAAGTTTCCCTGCATTTGGTACATTTGATATCAGCTACAAGGGCTTGAAAAAAGCTTCTGAAGAAGAAATCAAAATTGCGAATTCAGGAAACACACAGATGGATTTGAGTATTCCTCTGAAATCAGGAACTGCAACTGTTCGCTTATTTGGAAGTAACGCAACTCAATTTAACAAAATTGGTGGCGATGGAAGTAACGAAGTTCTTTTGACTGGAAATGGTACTGTATTAACATTTGATACCGACTTACATGAGTATTTCCCTGTAACATATGTTAGTGGGACAACAGGTGAGTCGTACTTACTTGAAGTAAGTAAAGTGAGTTCATCTGACGGAGCTACTTTTAAAGATGTTGTAAGTGGAACTAAGTGGGAAGATAAGAAAGCTGGCGATTCATTTAGTGTTGGAAGTTCAACCTTGACACTAAATAACTTTAGTAGTACTGATAACAGTGTTAACTTTACTGCTGGAGCAGCAGCAACATTTAACCGACTTGTAACACCAGGTGGTTTGCTTGTTTATTTGTCAGTAAATGCATCAAACCAAACGCAATCACAAGCGAACCAATTGTC
>CAYOOY010000057.1:0-5636 GCA_964405725.1 uncultured Methanosarcinales archaeon
CGCTCAATTTCTTCACTTGCATTACCACCCTTTCCAATAACGCGCCCCATTAATCGAGCTAATGTATTTTTACTTTTACCCGCAATGTCTCCCAACTTGATTAATTCAAAAGCATAATCTTGCTTAAGAAGAAGCAGAGCAATTTTGGGGTTAAATCCTCTTCCAATTGCTTTTACTATTTCACGTGTTGTATATAATTGTAAACCATCGTCTCCTGCAATTACCACATCGCCTTCTGCAGATATATCTAAAGTGCACCCACTGGCCTCTTCAATTTGATGTTTTGTTTCACCATCTTTGCCAATAAGTACTCCTACTCGCTCCTCTGGAATTTTCAAATCATAAGTGAAATCTCCGTGCTCAATGTGTGTTTCAGGATCCATTATGTTATTTTCCTACCACTTCTTTATAAATTTCTTCCTTTGTTTTATCAACACCCAACTTTGTAAAAAATTGGCACACGTTCTTAACGTCTCGAACTAACAATTCGTCTGAATTTGGCGTTCTAACCAGTGTTGCCTGTGAATAATCTATCAATACTGGCTTTTCATCTAAATTCAAAATATTAAATGAAGACAAATCTCCATGAATCATCCCTGCCTTATACATTTTTTTCATCTCTGTTGTTACATCCTGTAAGAATTGGAAGGGATATGCTGGTTTGGCATCTTTTAGGGGAAGTGCTGGCTTTCCAATCATTTCCATAACAATTACATTATTTCGCCACCCATATACTTCAGGAACGTTAACGCCAGCTGTGTAAGCTTTTATCAAATTTTTATATTCTCTTTGCGTCCATGCCAAAATAATTTGTCTACGATGATTTTTTAAGAATTCGTAGCGGGGATCTTTCCTGATATAATCATACATACGCTTAAAATCCGCATTTTGCATACGGTATATCTTCACAATGACTCTATTATCTCCTTTTTGAGCTAAAAACACGTTACTTTCTTTACCCACTTTAAGGGGCCCAATTAACTCATCAAAATCTTTGCGTGATTGCATCTCAAACAAGGTTCTTTTAGTAAATGTATCAAAGACGCCTTTATCTGTTTTGAATCGCTCTTGATTTGTACGTGTGACCATATACTTGGTTAATTCGTCAAATGTTTAAATAACTTCTCACAAAATTGTCTTCTTGCAACAACAAAAGATATAAATAAAAAACTCCATTAAGTTATTTAAAGATGGTGATTGTGAGTTGATACTCGACTACATTATAGTAATTTTATTGGTAGGCCTGTCGGGACTTTTCTCCGGATTAACCTTGGGTTTAATGAGTTTGGATGTTCATTCTTTATATCGAAAAGTTAAACTTGGAAATAAAGCTGCTAAAAAAGTATATCCCTTGCGTAAACAAGGAAATTTGCTTTTATGTACACTTCTATTGGGAAATGTAGCTGTAAATTCAACACTAGCAATTTTCCTTGGATCACTAACACAAGGAGTGTATGCGGGTATAATTGCAACAGGGTTAATTGTTGTTTTTGGTGAAATCATACCACAATCAGTATTGTCTCGGCATGCTTTACGTTATGGGTCAAAAGTTACATGGCTCGTGTATTTTTTTCTCTACATTCTTTATCCAATAAGTAAACCTTTAGCGATGGGTTTAGATTCGTTTTTAGGGGGAGAATTGCCCACCATTTATTCCAAAAAAGAATTTAAACATATTTTACGTGAACAAAAAAAATTAATGAAATCAGATATTCAAGGGCATGAGTATGATCTTTTACATGGTGGATTAAAATTGTCTCAAACAACGGTTAAGCGCGTTATGACTCCTCGTGTGAATACCTTTTTTATTCGAAAATCAGCCATTCTTTCTAAAACAAAAATAAAGCAAATACACAACACATCACACACTCGTATACCTGTTTATGGTAAAAATAGAGACCATATAGTTGGTATTTTGTATGTAAAAGATTTTTTAGCTATTCATAGCAGACGAAATGTGGTGGTAAAAGACATTATGCGTGATATTGTTCATTTTGTAAAAGAATCAGATAAATTAGACAAAGTTCTTCATCTATTTCAAGAGAAAAGGACTCATTTATTTGTAGTTAGAGATCGTTTTAACGGTGTGTCTGGAATTGTCACATTAGAAGATATTCTTGAGGAAATCGTAGGCGAAATTGTTGATGAAGACGATAAAAAAATTGATATGAGAAAAATGGATTAAATCTTTTTTTCGAAATATGATCCATCAAACTTATATATTTTCTTAAATGACAAATATCTTGTGGGGGATTGTATCTTTTGTAAAATTGTACATGGAGATTTGCCCTGTCATAAAATCTGGGAAAATGATAATTATATAGCGTTTCTCTCAATTTATCCTAATACTGAAGGTTTCTCGGTAGTAATTCCTAAAAAACATTATTCTAGCTATTTTGCTGAAGTACCAAAAGATGTCAGAGATGGACTAGTAGATGCGGCAACAGAAGTTGCAAAAACTCTTGATGCCAAATTAGAAGACGTTGGAAGAACTGCCATGATATTTGAAGGATTTGGTGTAGATCATCTTCATGCTAAATTATTTCCAATGCATGGAACAGCTAATATGAACGAGTGGGAACAAATTAAATCCAACATTGATACGTATTTTAAGACATATTTAGGTTATATCTCTTCACATGACTCTGAAAGAGCTGATGATGCGTATTTAGCCGATATGGCCAAAAAAATCAGAGATTAGCCGTACATTTTATTATTTCTCCTGACAAAACTACTCTGTAGTGACAACCAAAACAAAAGATTTATATAGTATTACTCTCTAAGAGTAGTAAACACACCTCAAAACCACCTCTTTTCCTCGGCAAGTGCGTGGAATTTATTCCTTGCTTGCTGAGGTTTTTTTACAATTCTTATCTTACATTAGAAAAATTTGACTTATCATTCTCTTTTTTGATAGTTCTTTAAAAATGACCACAACGTTTATATAGTATGAAATCACTTATTTTGTATAGCCCGTTACGAGAGTACCTGTGGGAGCTCAAGCTGTAAAGCGTTCGATGAACTCAGGGGTTAGTAACACGGGCTTCATAATCACAACAAGAATCATCACATTTTCATAATACCTCATAGGGTGGCAAGCTGAGGTGAATACAATGCCGATGATTCTACAATAACACAGAAAAAGTACGTACACACTCACAATATCACTTTCATTCATTGGGTAAGCCAAGTATCTGGTACTACTTTTTCTAGGAGGATATACAATGGCAAAAATAAGCCCAGTTGCGGCAAAATACATAGTACAAGCTGAAATTACAATTGAAGGAGTCGTTGATAGGCCAGACGTTATAGGAGCAATCTTTGGTCAAACTGAAGGTCTTTTAGGCAACGATTTAGAATTACGTGAACTTCAACGTTCAGGACGAATTGGTAGGATAGAAGTTAATGTTTCTACTTCAGGCGGTAAAACCCGTGGAGAAATCATTATTCCAAGTTCATTAGATAAGACAGAAACTGCTATTATTGCAGCAGCCTTAGAGATCATTCAAAGAATTGGTCCGTGTAATGCAAAGATCAATACTCAAAAAATTGAAGATGTACGAACATCTAAACGGCAATTTGTTATCAAACGAGCAAAAGAATTACTAAGAACGCTGACAAATACAACATTGCCAGATTCACAAGAAATTTCATACGAAGTAGCACAATCAGTGCGAATGATGGAAGTTGTCGAGTTTGGTAAAGAACGTATAGCAGCAGGTCCTGCAATTGAAGAAAGCGATGAAATCATTGTAGTTGAGGGTAGAGCAGATGTTCTAAACTTACTCAAGCATGGTTTCAAAAACGTAATTGCAATGAATGGAACATCTATTCCACAATCCGTTAAAGAACTAACACGTAGAAAAACCACAACTGTATTTGTTGATGGTGATCGTGGTGGAAATCTAATCATTCGAGAATTGCTCGGAACTGCAGAAATTGATTTCGTTTGTAAGGCACCTGATGGAAAAGAAGTAGAAGAATTAACCAAGAAAGAAATCCATAAATCTTTACGCGGTAAAATAACTGCAGAACAATCAAAGTTAGACCTAGGTGTAGAAAATGATGGGTCACTCAAACCCGTTTCAACTCCGTCTCCACGTAGACATCCAAACGGAAGAGTTAATGATCATCGAAACAAAAACCGTTCAAATCGGTCAGATAGATCTGATCGGTCTGAGAGAACTGAACGACCATCTGCACCTCGAAATTTGCAATCTAGCGAGAAAAAAATTCTTAAGCAAACAATGGAAGATCTTTTTGGTACAAGAGGAGCATGCATTTTTGATCAAAAACTAAATGTACTTGGAAAAGTCCCATTAAGTGAACTTCGAAGTACAATGAAAAGTTTGAATGGTGGAATTTACGCAGTAGCATTAGATGGTGAGGTTGACAACGATTTAGCTTCTATTGCTGAAAAGATGCGTGTATCTTATTTAGTTGGATCCAGTAAAAAAATAAAAGGATCAACAAAGATAACTGTCTTAACAGATGAAAAATTAGTTTAATTTTTTCTTTTTCTTTTCTTTTCTTCTCTTTTTAATAATTAGTTTTGGGGCTATATTGGTAGAAAGCTTTTTATCCTCTACCTCTTTAGCGTATGTATGACTTTTGATGTTATTATTGGTAGATCCAAGCATGATGTGAAAAAATTTGGTAAAAAAGGAACAATTCTCATCGCAAAACAATATGTTCAAATGGGTGCTACCACTTCCCTTTCAAACCCAGTTTATTTAGATGTAGCTGGAGCTCATGTTGTTTTCCTAGTAGGTAAGAGAGGGTCAGGAAAATCATATACTATGGGGTCAATTGCAGAGGGTCTTGCGGATCTTGATATGGATGTTAAACAAAATCTTTCTATTGTTCTTCTAGATACCATGGGTATTTATTGGACAATGAAATATCCTAACTTTAAGGATGCTGAATTAATTAAAAAATGGGGCTATGAACCAAAAGGACTTGATGTTCAAATTTATACTCCCTCTGTATTTTATCATAAATATAAAGAACAAGGAATTCCAACAGATTTTCCGTTTACAATGCGTCCAATTGATGTTGAACCTGGCGATTGGGCAACCGCTTTTGGCATTGCACAAAATTCGGCAGAAGGTGTCCTATTAACCCGTATCATTCAAGATCTTAACAAGGGGGGATCGTATGGACTTGATGAGATGATGAAAATGGCTCGTGAAGATCCAGATAGTGATAAAGTGATTAAAAGTGTTGTTATTAACCAGCTGAAAAAAGCCGAAGGATGGGGAATATTTGAAAAAGAAGGAACACCAATTGAAGATATTGTACGTGGGGGTCAAGTAACTGTACTTGATGTTTCTCCGTATGCAACCATGCCTTCTGGATGGGAAATTAAGAATTTGGTTATTGGCATCATCTGTCGGACGCTATTTCAAAAAAGAATGCTTGCACGTAAAACGGAAGAATTTCAAACATTAGATTCAGCGATGCATTACTTTTCAAAGGACGTCGAACAAAAAATGCAGGAGCCTTTGGTATGGGTAGCGATTGACGAAGCACATGAAGCTCTTCCACGAGAGGGGGTTACAGCAGCATCACAATCACTTATTACCATTTTACGTGAAGGTCGTCAACCTGGAATTTCTTTAATGCTGGTAACACAA
>CAYOOY010000058.1:0-5630 GCA_964405725.1 uncultured Methanosarcinales archaeon
CTTGATGTTCAAAAGGTGCACAGCTAGCTGAAGATGCCGGATTTGAACATCAAGAAGGATTTGAATCTGCAGGAGTCTCCGTCTATAAAAAAGATGGACAAACAATGGCCATCTATAATAATGGAAAAGTTACAATCACGAATGAAAAAGGAGAAACAGTAACAACTTCCTATTCAAGTGCAAAGGATCTCAAAAAAGCATTTGATGATGCAAAGAAAACTGCAGACATTATTCGCAAAGCAGGAGTTGGTCAACTAGGAACAGATGAAGATGCAATATACAATGCCCTGAAAGGAAAATCAGCAGCAGAAATTGAATTAATCAAAGCTCAATATAAAAAAGCAACAGGAAAAGACATGGAAGAAGATATGAAAAGTGAGCTGGGTGAAGACGAATTAAAGAAGTATGGTGGGATCCTCAAAAAAGCAAATAAAGATACTACAAAGACTGCAGCTGCTAA
Source organism: uncultured Methanosarcinales archaeon (assembly GCA_964405725.1). Taxonomy (GTDB): domain Archaea; phylum Nanobdellota; class Nanobdellia; order Woesearchaeales; family GW2011-AR9; genus CAYOOY01. Next base: position 461 of record CAYOOY010000058.1, read on the forward strand.
AAAGAAAGGAACACCGGATGGACAAAAAGAAGCAGAACCTGATCAATCAAAAAAACAAATTCCTCCCACTTCGGTATCTGAAATTAAAGCTGTAGCTCCAAAAGATGCAGCTACATTAGATTCCTATTTTAAAACTCTTGATAAACAACAAATCGCCGGAAAAATGAATACTGCTCATCTTGCAGCGGCAAAGGCAGCCCTTAAAGCAAAAGGAGAATATAAATGGACAGATTCCTCTGGCAAAGAACATAATATTAAAGTTGATAAAGATGGTAAAATCTGGGAAACTGACAAAGATGGAAATGGTGTAGTGATTTCTCCAGATGGCTCAAAAGCAGAAATCAAAAGCGGAAAAATAAAAGCACCTGCCCAAACAGCCCCAGATGGAAAAGCAGCACCAAAAGATCCAACATCCTCTCAGCCAATTGGTGCAACTACAGTTTCACAAATAAAAGCCGTACCTGCAAAAGATACACCAGGTTTGAAGGGATATTTTAAATCACTTGATACACAGCAAATTAAAGGAAGAATCAATAAAGCTGTTGTTGCAGCTGCCAAAAAAGCATTAAAAGAAAAAGGTGAGTTTTCTTGGACAGATAAACATGGTGAAGTTCACAATATCAAAGTTGATAAAGATGGTAATATTTGGACCACAGATAAAAATGGTGATGGTACTATGATCTCTCCTGATGGTAAAACAACTGAGATACTTGATGGTAAAGTAGACAAACCCAAAAAGAAAGAAAAAAAAGTACCAAAAACAAAAGCAAAAACACAAAAACCGCCTACAGGATTAAAGGAAGCTATTGGTAAAATACAAGGAGATCTTGCAAGCGGAAAGATACCACCAAAAACAGCTAAAGCGCAAATAGCCGATATTCGTAAAAAACTTGAAGCTCAAGGACAACAAATTTCTAAAACTGCTATATCTTACACTGATGCAATGAAGAAAAAAGAAAACAAAGATCTTAAGGAATATTTAGAACAAAGTGAGAAAGACTCAAAAGGAATTTTTATAGATGGTGATTCATTAAAAGATATGGTTGAAGAAAATCCTCCTAACTTTAAAAAAATTGATGAATACAAAGCAGAGAAAAAGGCTGAAGCTATAAGTTCCATTGAAGATGCACATCCGCAAGCCGAAGAGTGGTTACAATTGGCAGAAGCGCCAACAATTGATCCCACTAAAGACAAAGAGGGTGCGCAAAAACAAGCTGAGGCAAGAAAGAATCTCGCATCAAACTCTCGAACAAAAGACCTGTATAGTAAGATGACAAAAGATCAGAAGCTGATTGAAAAAGCAAAACATATTCGAGGAAACGAGGCGCAAAAGAAACTTGAACAAGAACTGGACGCACTTGATCGAAAAGTTGACTTCGAGAATAATTTTGTAAACAACCAAATCAAACAAAATGAAATCTATAAAAGTGCAGCAAAATACGGTGCTGTTGCCGGTCAAGTTGCAGGGGTCGTTGGAAAAGCAGGAAGATATTCGGCTCTCTCAAATTTACTAATGCCTGATACAACAAAAACATTTGTTGAATTTTCAAACAATAAATTTCTACAGGCCTGGTCTGATTTACCCGGAGCAGTGTCTGCAGAAATCTGCGAGGCAGCTGAAGAAAAGATGGCAGAAGTTCCAGGTAGGACATCATCATTCTATCGTACAGCTTCTGGTTCCTATCAATTTGCAGGATCAATACAAGCTGATAAATCTTCACAAAAAATCCCTATAGTATGTGAAGTAGATCCCAAAACGCAAGAAGAATCATGTCCAGAATCTTTACTGTGTAAAAAAGATGGGTTTTGCTATAAAAGTAAAAGTGATACTAAACCAGAAACGGGATTTTTCTATAAAATCACGTGGGGAGTTACCGCACCAACAGATGAGAAACATACACCCTTTATAGATGAAAATGGCTACGCTGTGAAATTTAATGTCCAATTACAAGGTTCCAAAAATAAATGGATTTATGCTGGTGATGATGGAAAGAAACATGTAGGAACAATGCAACTTGAAAACGGAAATAATCATGGAGATGTACTTGCTAAGTACATGACAAAAGATTATAATCGTGTGTGTATTATTTTTCATCCACAACATACACCCAAAGGACAATTTGGGGATGACGTTGAGGAAATATGTGCTGACTTTGTAAGTAAGAAATATATAAAAAAGGAAATAAAGAAATATAAATCCCATGAAGGTGCAATAGGTAATGCCGTTGCGGATATATAACTCATGAAATTTACTCATCAACCTTGGTTTAAGGACATACAAAGAGCTACAAAGTTTGATAGAAACTACGGTAGGTCTTTTCTAATAGATGTAGTAACAATAGTTTCCATAATAGCGTTTACTATGCTCTTAACTTCAATGATTAACCTTCAATCATCTTCCATTATGCAAGGTAAAGATGCAACTACCTTTCAAGCTCAACTCATTGAGGATCCAGCTCTTGCCCAAAGCTATTTTCAAAATATTCGCACTTTTGCATTATCTTTGATAGCGTCGTTGCTAGCATACGTAATTGTAACATTATCAATAATAGGGTATTCTCGGCGTTATCTGTTAAGAAGATCTACTAAATTAGTCTCATGGGTTTTTGCAACCTTACTTGGTTTTGTTGGTTTGTTTTTACTTGTATTAGTAATACTATTGTGTAGGTTTATACTTGACATGATTGCTCCTTCTTTGACTGGTCATGCCATTTTTGTAAATGGATTCTTATTAGCTTCAGTTATCCTCTCGCTATATTACATCGTTCTTTACTTTCATTCATTTAGAAGAGGAAAAATAGTATCATCACTTTCACATCTGTGGCAGGTAGTAAAAACAAAAAGAAAAAACCTACTTACTTCATACCTTGTATCCTATGTAATCTTACTTGTTCTTAGTGGTATATTTTTCTACGTCAAAAGTTGGACTAGTTTGATTTTTGTATACGGTGGGATTCCATTAAACACTATCTTAGATGGGCTTTTTTTCTTGGCATTTATCTCATGGTTACGACAATACGTAATTCAAACAATAGAATAAAATCAAACCAATATACGTAAAGCACACATAAAAAATTTCTAGAATTTAAACATCAATCATTTCAATTTCAATATTAATCCCTTCAGGAATTGGAACTCTCATAACAAGGCGTAAGGTTCTTTCATCAGCACCTAAATCAATTAATCGCTTATGTATACGCATCTCGTATCGCTCCCATGTCGCTTTTCCTTCACCACATGGACTTTTACGAGTTGTCACTTTTAGCTTCTTTGTTGGCAACGGAATTGGACCACGTAAACTCACACCAGTTTTTTGAGCAATACCACCAATGTCATTACAAATAGTATTGAGCTTGTCTATTTCAGTACTTGCCAATTTGATTCGTGCTTTTTGTGCCATATTAATTTCTCATGATGATAGTCTCACCATGATTATTCCTCTTGGAACGAGATGGGTTTATAAATGTTTTGGCGAGGTTTTTTCACAATAAAAACAGAATATCCTGGTATCAATCGGACTTTTCAACAATTCTATACTCATGTCCTTTACTTTCAAAAAATAAATACGGTAAATTTACGGGTGCATATAACGGGACAACTATGGTACCATCTTGATTACGTCCAAGATTTGTAGGTATTAGCGTAGATAGTATTTGTTCAAATCCCCACGAAAATCGATCTGGAACTAATTCTTTTTCTGATAAAATCACAGCCTTTGATCCCCATTTATAATTATCGGGCGTAATAACGCCATCACGTGAAGATATGACATTGTGCATATATTCAAAATCGCTTGAATTAAGTTGTGTAGCATATATTGATGCTAACCAATTATGTGCGCGAGGAACAGTGGGTTCTCTCATCTGCACCGAAAAGGTATTTTGATATTGTGGGTTATTTAATAACATACGACCAATGTGGCAAATTTCTTCAACTCCCTTTGGCCTATTTGGGTTATCAGCTTCTTTATGATATCCAGGAATTATGTTACTTAGTTTATCCCACTCTTCTTCTTCAATCCAGAATTCTTCTTTTATTTCACGAAATAGTGTATCTAAAGGATTTTTTTCTTCAAATAATCCTTTTTGCCAATTGCCACCAAACAATGTTAGGCAATTAGGAAAAATATATGTTGGATCTTTTTGCTCAAAAAGAAAATAAGAATCATTACGACCTTTATGGCTTGCTAATATTCCTGAATAATGGTGATTATATTTCATTCTAATTCCTGATACCAAAACAATCAATCACGCAAAAAAAGTAAAAAAAATAAAATAAAAAATTTATTCTAGTGTTTTCTTAACTAAATCAATACACATACCAGCAGCAACTGTAGTACCTGAATCACGAATTGCAAATCTACTCATCTGCGGAATTTCATCATTCTTTTCAATTACTAATGGCTGTACAGGTCGCAATTTAACAATTGCCGCATCGCCGTTACGTAGAACGTCTTTGTTCTCAGTAACTTCTTGCCCTGTTCTTGGATCTAGTTTTTTCACAATTTCGATTACTTGACATGCAACTTGCGCAGTGTGGATGTGAAACACCGGTGTGTAACCAACGGTAACAACGCTTGGGTGATTCATAATCACAATTTGTGCAGTAAATTCAGTTGCAACGGAGGGAACATTATCACTATGTCCAATTACGTCACCACGAGCTAAATCTTTCTTACCAAAACCACGTACGTTAAATCCAACGTTATCTCCTGGTTCAGCTTGTTGATGCTGTTCGTGATGCATTTCAATCGTTTTAACTTCGCCACTAATTCCTTTACCTTCACGGCCTGGAACTGCAGTTACTTTATCGCCAATTTTCATGACTCCAGTTTCAATTCTTCCAACTGGAACTACACCAATACCTGTGATGTTATATACATCCTGAATAGGTAATCTAAGCGGTAAGCTTGTTGGCTTTTGAGGTACTGCAAACTTGTCAATAGCTGCAAGAAGAGTATCTCCACTCCACCAAGACATTTTCTCACTTGGTTTAGCGATATTTTCACCAGGTAAACTCGCAATTGGAACGAAACGAATTTCATCTACTTTCCAACCTGCTTGAGCTGCATGCTTCTTAACTTCTTCAACAACTTCGTTGTATCGAGTTTCAGCATAATCTACACCTGAGATATCCATTTTATTGACAGCAACAACTAGTTGCCCTACAC
>CAYOOY010000059.1:0-5496 GCA_964405725.1 uncultured Methanosarcinales archaeon
GGGAATGACTGAAAAGTTACTCCGGGGATAACTGAGTTGTCGCGCCCGAGAGTTCGTATAGATTGAGTTACGACTCTTCTAAGAATAAATCGACGGCGCGGTTTGCTACTTCGATGTCGGCTCATCCTGTCCTGGCGGTGCAGAAGCTGCCAAGGGTGGGGGTGTTCACCCATCAAAAGGGATCGTGAGCTGGGTTCAGAACGCTGTGAGGCAGTTTGTTTGATATCTACTGGAAATGTTGGGTGTCTGAAAGGAAGGATCTCTTAGTACGAGAGGAACAGAGAGTCCGTGGCCTCTGGTCTACCTGTTGTCCGATAGGGCACGCAGGGCAGCTACGCCGCAAGCGATAAGTGCTGAATGCATCTAAGCACGAAGCGTACCTTGAAAAGAGACACTCTAGGACACGGTAATAACAGCCGTTTGATAGAAGCGATGTGTAAGACTCAAGGCAACGAGAGTTTCAGCATGCGCTCACTAACGTCCCAATTTGGTTTTAATCTACATATGGTTTTCATTTACATCCTTGCAGGAATGTAATTATTCCTGCATGTTTTCTTTTTTTTTCTTTTATTTTGAATGAAATATAGCGAGAGCTATCAAGAAAAATGTTACACCAAATTATTGGACAACATTAACTAACAACATTATCAAACAAACTACTTAGCGTTCTTTTTGAATTTTAATTATTAAGAAAACCTTTTCGAAGATAATATATATCTTAGATACTTTTCCTATTCATCGCGAGAAACTATAAAAATATTGATGTATATCATTTATCTTATTCATTTGTTCTTGATGTATATAAAATAACAAAAACATTTCCAGAAAGTGAACAACATAACATTACCTCACAGCTAAAAAGAGCTTCTGTTTCAATCCCATTGAATATTGCTGAAGGAAGTACCAAACGTAGTAAGAAAGAATTTTTACATTATCTTAACATTTCATATGGTTCAGCAAAAGAAGTACAAGTTTTAATAGAATTGTGTAAAGATCTTGGCTTTCTTAAAACTACTGATTATACCTCTCTTTCATCCAAAATTGATCATGTTAATTCTAAGTTGTTTCTTTTTTTACGTAATATTGAAGAACGAATTCAAGATCGAAGGTCACAATTCTTCAAGAAGTTTAATGAATAAATTAGTAAATCCCCCTCATTGACCATTTTGTCTCACCTATTGCCTAAAGAGTTATATTTCTGCGATCTATTATGTATAATACATACTATAAATGTCACACTAGCTTTGGTGATTGCGTCACATGCTTTTCACCTAGCCAACATAGGAGGAATCATAAATGGCAAAGAAAAAAGGGAAATCATTACAACCAACAAATATTACACCAGCTGGTCAAGTACCAGTTAGGCAAGCACCGTCTCTTACTCCTGAAATGGAAAAGAAATTGAAAAATCTTAAGAAGAAATTAGATTCATTAAAAGATAAAGTTCTTGATAAATTTGGAGATTATATATTAGGTATAACATTATTACCTCCGGAGAAAAAACCGGCTGCTGATACTGCGGATAAATCAGCTAAATCCGCTGCACCAAGTAAGGCAAGTAAAGAGAGTAAAGAAGATCCAATTCATGTTCTTGTCGTTGTTGATGATACAACGTCAACTAAAATGACAAAGGATGAATTACATCAAAAATTTTCTACTATTATTAGTAAAATGGCAGAAGATGTTGATAAGAATCTTAAAGTGCAAAGTGTTCTTTTAACAGATATCTGGCAACATTGTTATGATGGTAAAAGTGAATTAAATAAAATGATTTCTATGGGTGCGCCAGTGTATGATAGTGGTCTATTAGGCGCTATTAAAATTACTGAAATTCATAAGAGTATGGTCATTAAGAAATTTGAAAAATATATCTTAAGTTACGTACTAATGGGTTCAATTACGCGTGGTAAAGCTGTACCTGAAAGTGATATTGATGTTTGGATTGTTATTGATGATACAGATGTTAAGAAAATGACACGTGCTGAACTTAAAGATAAATTACGTGCAATCATTGCTGGAATGGCAATTGAAGCAGGTGAAATAACTGGTATCAAAAATAAATTAAGTTGTCAAGTACACATTTTAACTGATGTATGGGATTCACTTAAAGAAGCTAATCCAATTGTGTTTACGTTTTTACGTGACGGAGTTCCGTTTTATGATCGTGGTATCTTTATGCCATGGAAACAATTACTTCGTATGGGACGTATCAAACCAAGTAAAGAAGCAATTGATTTATTCATGAGTACTGGCGAACAGAGTATTAAACGTATAAAAGGTAAGTTGAAAGATATGGCAATGGAAGATTTGTTTTATTCCATTTTAACGCCATCACAAGCAGCATTAATGTTGTATGGTCTTCCACCCCCTATTCCACGTGAAACGCCAGATGTCATGGATGAAATTTTTGTTAAGAAGGAAAAGATGCTTAAACCTGAGTATGTCAAAATTTTACGTGACATGGTCAAATTGCACAAAGATATTGAATATAGCCGAGTAAAAGATGTTAGTGGTACATTACTTGATAAATATTTAACATCTGCTGAGAAATATCTTGTACGAATTCGTAAACTCTTTGAAGAAATTGAACAAAAACAAAATGAGAAAAGTATCGTTGTCTTATATGATGAGGTTATAACTATCATTCGTGATGTTCTAAAGATGGAAGGAGTTACTAAATCCGCAGATAAGGATATGGTGCGATTATTTGAAGAGGAATTAATCTCTGCAAGTAAAGTTCCTGCACGATATTTACGTGATCTTAATGAAATTGTTGAAGCAAAGAAGAAATTTGATACCAAGAAATTAACTAAGACAGATATTGATGCTGCTCGAAAAGGAAGTGCAGGATTAGTTCGATTCTTAATTGAATACATGCAAAGAAAGCGTGGTCAAGAATTAGAACGTGCTCGTATTCGCGTTAAACATGGGAACAAGTTTGGTGAAGTGCTTCTTTTTGAAGATAAAGCATTTGTTATCTTTGATATTGATGCACGTGAGCAACGAATTGAAGTTGGTGAATTACATGAAGATGGCAGTTTAGGTCCATTAAAAGAATCTCGCTTAGAGGATCTTGAAAAAGAAATGGCTAAGAATAAATTCCATAAAAATGTGTTCATTAAAGAGCCTATCTTTGAAGATCTTAAAAAACTCTTTGGTAGTGATGTACAAGTTCTAATGCACCGCTAGAATTTTTTCTTTTTTTTCTTCATTTTTTTTTCTTATGTTAATATCTGACATATCAACTATTACACATTAATTTTTAAGAATTAATTATTATTGTGTAGAATTAAAAGAATTATTCTGTTTCTTCGTTATCCTTTGAAATCCCTTTTGTAATATGGGAGAGTTCTTTAACATTTTCAACAAACTCGGGGACGACATCTTTGAAAACCTTGCCAACTGCATTTAATTCAGTGCCAACATCAGTCATTTTTTTATCATAATCTTCTAATTTTCCAAGGACGCCCTGATGAAGTACATTAAAATCCTCTTTTAATTTATCAACGTCATGTTGCATCTTTGTCATTTGTGTTTCAATTGTTGTTTTCCAATCAACTATTTTTTTTACTTCACCAACTAACTCATCCCATTTTTCATCAATTATACCTTCAGCAATTTGTTGAATTCGTTCATAGAAATTATCTTGTGACATTCCTGGTTGTGGTGTTCCCATTTGCGGTGCGGCTGGCGCTGCCGGTGCTCCTTGCGCATGACCCATTGCTCCGGGTGCAGCTGGCGCTCCCGCGGGGTTTGGTGCAATTGTTTGGGGTTGTTGTTGATTTGGCATTGCTAATGTATGTTTTGCAGCTGAATCGATTGTTGCTAAGGCGGCTTTCACTTTGTCGGCGGGAATGCCCTTTTTTGCTAATTCAGCTATGATTATTTCGTCAGTTAAGCCTTGCGATCGCATGGCCTCAACGTCCTTCGTAGGATCTGGACCTTTTTGGAATAGTGCCATATATCACTTAGGTATCTTCTTTGGTTTTTAATTCTTTCTTTTCTGTGGCTTGTGAATTTTTCTCAATGACCTCATTTTTTGATGATGATTTAGGTGTTTCTTTTTTGTTTGTCTTTGTTTTATTAGTTAATATTGCATGTTTTCTATCTAACAATTTTGTATCAAGTATACGTTCAATGTCACGTTGTGTTACAAAATTAAGTGGATTCCATAATTCTAAATATTTTTTTAATGTTAATACTTCCTCTTGACCGGCAGTTCGTTTAAGCTCTTTTACAATTAAATCAATTTTTTTACCAACACTTTCTTGCTGATGTTTCATCTCAAGTATATCTTCATTAAGAATTTTCATATCTTTTTTTAATGTCGCATTCTTTTTGATGTAATCATTTTTAATTACATGCACTTCACGCATCATATTGTTTACCTTACTCTCTAGGCTTTTTACCCAAATGTACATTTTTGAGCTATCAAATGCTGGTTGCGGTGTTGGTGCTGGTTTACTCATATTTGCTTTGTTGTGAAATCAGGTATAATAATCTTTGTAATGACTCAGGGGTAGGTGTTATTGGTTTGCTCAATCAAAACAATTATAAATATTCGCTTCATTGTAATTGTATGGTTGATGTTTTTCATTTGCGAAGAGATATATTTCATAGTAATAAATCTAGAAGAAAAAATGATACCTCTTGGTTTCGTTCTGCACACGATGGAGGACGTGTGGTTATGAGAAAGGGAAGATACACATATATGGAGACGGTGTATGATATCTTAACAAAAATGTTTCGTGTTATTAATCATGATTTGAGAAATGATGTTCTTGAGTTACTTGCTCTAGATAGTAAAAAACTGGCTAAGGAATTGCGTAAAGATATTGCAAATAGAGATGCAAGAAGAGTTATTCCACGTTTATTATCAAAACATAGTATTCATAACTATGAACGAGATTTTTTTAAGGTTGTAAATAGACATAGAACCCTAATTGCCATGTTGGTAAGAGGAGCAGCCGAATGTACTCAATGGTGTAGAAATCTTGAGGAGATTGTTCATAAAGCTTCTCTGAGAACTGGAGATTACGGTGATGCGATACTAGACAATACGCAGAAACATATTCAACTTCTTATTAGTGAGTTAAGTTACATACAAGGAATTGGAACTGGACGAATTGTATATAATCGACTTGAATCTTTTCGATTAAGAGTAAAAGAGTTCTCGGATTTAGGGAGTGACTTTGCTGAACCTCACAAGAAAAAACAGTTTGCATTCAATTTGACTCATCAAAATGAATCAGAGAAAAAGATTTTGGATGAGGATATTCCCGCAATTGAGATAGTTCTTAGTGAATTACATAAGCATATATTAAAAGCAAGCCATCTAGTTACTGAAATTCGACGTATACTCAAATCGGGAGATATGGGTTGATATTAATAAGATTCTATTATTTTCTATGAAGAATAAAAGTGCGCGGGCCGGGACTTGAACCCGGGTCACAGCGTTGGCAACGCCGTATACTAACCACTATACTACCCACGCAA
>CAYOOY010000060.1:0-5312 GCA_964405725.1 uncultured Methanosarcinales archaeon
ATTTGGATAAGCTCGAAGACGATGTTCAAGACAGTACACTTAGTGACAAGAACACTCTTGAAGATAAAGTTGAAGACTTAATCCAAGATGTTGAAGATCTTCGTGATGATATTGACTCTACTTTAGATGGTAGCAGTTCTTCAAGCACCGTTGTAAGCAACTATGTACCATCTGCAAGTAAAACAGTAACACCATCAAGTAACGTTGAAATCACACCATTAACATCATTTCCAGGTCAAGACTCAACTCCTGTAAATACAGGAATGAGTACAAAGGCAATGATCTTACTTATTGGCGGTGTCGCAATTTTAGGAGCAGCAGTAATGTTTATGCTTGTATTTTTGCTAATGAAGCGTTAATTTTTTAATTTATTTTTTCTTTTTCTTATTTGTTTTTTCAAATAGTCCTGGCACCATATTTTGAAGAATTATTCCTACAACTGCTATAGTAATTGCAGCATCTGCGATATTAAATGCTGGCCAGAATGAAAAATCAATAAAATCAATAACAAATCCACGAAACAAACGATCAAACATATTTCCTATTGTTCCTCCAAGTAAAAAGGCCCAAAACAGTAATTCTTTGGGATCAAGTTTGTGGTAAAATGTAATAATTGCAATAGCAACACCTAAAGAGACCAATCCAAGAATAAATGAAGAGTTTTGAAATATACCAAATCCAGCTCCGGTATTTGTAACGAGGTGTATTGTTAGGTAAGAACTTGAGAGTATTGGTGCGAAATAAAGTATACAATATTTAGAAAGTTGATCTAAAAATATAGTAAGTAACGAAATGAGTAAAAATTGCCTAGAAAATGTTACCATAGTTTTTGTTGTTGTTGCTGCGCATTTGGTTGCTCAAACCTTGCCACACGTTGATCAAGCGATTGGAGAACTGCTTTAATTGTGTCTAGTTTGCTATTGAGAAGCTCAATATCACGCTTTGTTAATGTAAATTGAGCAACTTGTCCAGAAGATGGATGTCTCATAGCTGCACCTGCAGGTTGAGAAAAGCTCTTTGGTGCTAGCGGATCATGAATAGTAGTTGGTTGATGAGACCCTACTGGAGTTGCACTATGTAGGTTCGGCTCTGCAAAAGGATCCGGCCCCGTTTCCGTTGAAAGTTTTGTATTGAATGGATCATCTTTACCCATTTCTTTATGTGCTAAATCATCAAAATCAAATGAATCCTCTTTTTTCCAAAATTTAAGTTTATCAACAAAGCTCATAAACTGAAGTAATACAAAGATAGTTTTAAATGTTTTTGATTTTAGCGATATAGTATAGAAATTAATATTCACCAAAACCTTAATAAAAGTGAATGAAAATACATATGTATGGCAAAAAAAGATACTGTCTCAAAAGACGAACAAATTGGATTCCATAAAGGAAGCCTCTCAACGCTAACTAAAGAACGTGAAGAAATGCTACGTATTTTGCAAATTGTTGAACAACTTATGCAAATGCACATTAAGGAGCTTAAAGATCTTGGTGTTGATTTAGCTTCACAAGCTCAAGAAACTGCTAAGAAGTTAAAAGGAAAAAAAGCAATAGAAGACGTTCTGAAATAAGTTATTCGGAAGGTACATCTTTGTGAGCACGATATCCTTGCTCCCACGCATCTTGACGATTTTTAAACCACACCTGATTTTCTTTTTTGATTTTTTTGGCCCACTCAGACTTAGGTTCATGATAATATTTTCCTTTTTTACTTGCAACGTATTTTCCAGGTGAATGCACTGCTTTAGGGGTTTTGGCAACTGTTGGTGTATCTTGTTGTGGTGCGTCATATACAACACTATACGGTTCAGAATCATCTTCATAGATATCTTGTTTTTTTGAGCAAGGTGGAAAGGAGAGTAAAAAACCAGCAATAGCCAACAAAACGAGAACTACATAAATATCATCTTTAACCAACCAAATTAATACAAAATTAAAGAATGAGAGAGCATATACCATTTGAAATAATCTCTCACCGAATTCATCAGTAAATCCTAAAAAGGCGATGAACGTAATCAACATCAAAAACAGTAGTCCTGCTAGTTCAAGATAAAATGTGATTCCCCCCCACTTAACCACTAATGAAATTAAACTTAATAGAAAAATACTGCTAAGAATTGCATGAAATAATAGTTTTCCATATCTTGCCATACTATATTTGTATAATATGCCTATTTAAGGATTTGTGTGATCTAATTTAGAATTCGTCTTCTATATTTTTGAGATATCCTTTTTTTCTAAGAAAATTCACTTCAGCTTTTGTTCGATATTTATAGATGACATCACCTTTTGTCTCGCCACCTAATTCCCATGGTTTAACGATTACAATATCATTTTCTCGAACCCACAATCCTCTGCGTAATTTTCCAGGAATTCTACAAATTCTCACTTTTCCATCAAGACATAGAACGCGCATCCTAGATCCACCAAGACGTTGTTGTACCACTCCAAGTAATTCTCCTTCTTGCGGAAGACGTACTCGTATAAATTGTGGTTCATCAGTTTGTGGTTTCTTTTTCATCTTTTTTCCTTGTGTAGTGGTGTCTTTATAAAAGTTTGTGCTAATGGCGCATGGAACATAAATATTAGATACAATCAATTCTTTTATACATCATTAGATTTTATTTTTTGAGGTGATATTATGGCAAAAGTAGAAGAACATGTTGATCGACTAAAAAAAGAAGTTGCACAATTACGACACAAAGTTGCTGATTATGAGGACCGATTTGAAGAAAAAGTGCAAGAACACCCCCTAGCTTCAGTTGGTGTGGCGTTTGGTGTGGGAATGTTAATTGGTGCAGTTGCGAGTATGATTATACAAAAACGATGAAAACATTTACAGACGGACTTATGTATGGCCTACGTGGTAATGTGCTAGGCGCGTTAGTATCAAAGACACATAACTCTGTTCGAAAAATGAAAAAACAAATGGTTAGTATTTTTCTTGAATTTTTCTTTTTTTTAATGGGAATAGTGTTTCTTTTAGTTGGAGTAATTTTACTTCTATCTCGATATTTAGCTATAGAATATGTCTTAATGTTAACCGGATTAATAATTTTGAACGTTGTGTTGTTACTTAGGAAGTCTCGCTAAGACATATAAAGAGAGGACTTACCCAAACGCTATGGCAAATAGATTAGAGAGTCCGTCTTCAATAAATACATTTAATCAATGTAAACGTAAATACTATTATAGTTATATTGAGAAATTACCAAGTGTTGCAAATATTCATCAAGTGAGAGGAAATATTGCTCATTCTGTTCTTGAAAATTTTTTTGATATCGATGTTAGTGAAATAACTGGGGAGAATTACGCATTGAAATTTCGTTCAGCGATACAAACACTGTGCATAGGACAGTGGCGGGCATATGGAACCAGATTACGTGCATTAAATCTTGCAAAAGATCGAGAACGATTTTATTTTGAAGAAACTATGCTTATGCTCATGAATTGGGCAAACCAGTTTATTACAAAAATTGAAGCACGAATGAAAAGTAAGAATAAAACAATTATTGAAGCATTTAATGATCTGACTCCGATTCGTGAGATGGAATATAAATCTGAAAATCGTCAAGTGCGTGGATTTATTGATGCCATACGTGAATTAGACGATGAAATTCACATAATAGATTACAAGACAAATAGCAGATTTGATATTAAAGATAGTATTAGGTTGCAGTTAGCTATTTATTCTTTATTATATTTTGAAAAGCACGGTCAAGCCCCACATAAAGTAGGAATCTTTTTTCTGCGACATAAATTAAAGATGATTAATGTTGACGAACAATTACTTAAACTTGCACGAGAAGAAGTAGAGTTAATTCATGCACACACAGGGATTACGGCTCATGTTGCTGATTATCCAAGAACAGTTACGGGCCTTTGTAAGTGGAAAACTGGCCAGTGTGATTATTATGAAACGTGTAAACCGCATGGGTGAACTTTCCTAATCAAAAAGTATATAAACGACATAATCACGTTAGTATTATGTTCAAAAATCAAGTAAAAACGGCAGTACTTCTAGCTTCATTAATGGGAATTCTCCTATTGATTGGCCAATATTTTGGTGGACCACAGGGTCTTACGTTTGCACTTATATTTGGATTAGGAATTAATTTTGTAATGTTTTGGTGGTCAGATAAAATTGTTCTTAAGATGTATCGAGCAAAAGAAGCCGACAGACATCATCATAAGAAACTATACGATATGATTCAAGATATTTGTCAAAGAGCTCATTTGCCAATGCCTAAAGTATTTATTGTTCCTGGTAATCACCCAAATGCATTTGCAACTGGAAGATCACCGCAAAAAGCCGTTGTGGCATTTACAGAAGGAATATTACACTTGTTGAATGATCATGAACTAAAAGGTGTAGCAGCACACGAATTATCTCACGTAAAAAATAGAGATACACTTATCTCAACTATTGCTGCAGGTATTGCAGGAGTTATCTCTTATGCAGCCATGATGGCACGTTGGGGTGCAATGTTTGGTGGATTTGGACGAGATAGTGATAGTGGCAGCAATATCATTGAATTACTCGCTCTTGCTATCCTTGCACCAGTAATGGCAATGATTATTCAGATGGCAATTTCACGAAGTCGAGAATTTATTGCTGATGAAACTGGCGCGAGAATGTTAAAAGACGGATCTGGTTTAGCAAGCGCATTATTAAAATTAGAGAAAGGAATTTCACATGCACCCCTTAAACCACAAGGGCAAACTGAAGCTACTGCCCATTTGTTCCTTGAGCACCCATTTCGTGGTGTTGGCATGTTTAAGATATTTTCAACACATCCGGCTACTAAAGAAAGAGTGAAAAGGTTACATTCTTTGAAATTTTAATATAATATTTATTTCTACAAACTTTTTTAAAGAATCAAACAAAATTACATCTCACCCAACGTAAAACCACCTTTGTGATGATCATGATCAGAGGAGTTATCCGTTGGGTTCATTTCTATTCAAAATCCTTTAATTCTTTGAGGTTTTTCTCGAATTCATTCTTCGTTTCACGAATTGCAGTAGGAGAGGACCCACCATGCCACGTAAAGCGAGGCTTCATTTGAACAGGAAATAATCTTTCATTACTATCATCAAAAATTACGGCGGCTCCTTTTAATCTAGGTAATTTATTAATTGCGCCATCTAACCCTTCACGCATATAACTTTGCATAAGTAGACCAAGCGCTTCCGTATCCATTTTGGCGGTGAGACGATGTGCGATTACTGTATCTGATTGAGTCATTACATCAGTATGAATTTTTGCTGGTTGCTGTGTTGCTAATATAAGAGAAATTCCAGGTTGACGAC
>CAYOOY010000061.1:0-5131 GCA_964405725.1 uncultured Methanosarcinales archaeon
CACCATTAAGTTCTAAATTAGCTAGAGCTTGAATAGATTGAAATACAGTTAATCCACCGCCCGCAACAACTCCTTCTTCAACTGCTGCTTTAGTTGCATTTAGTGCGTCATCAATTCGCATTTTCTTCTCACGCATTTCAGTCTCTGTCGCTGCTCCTACTTTAATTACAGCAACGCCGCCACCAAGTTTTGCAAGACGTTTTTGTAATTCTGCTTTTTTGAAATCTAACTCTTCATGTGAGATTTGACTTTCTAATACACGCTTTCGTGCAGCAAGAGTGTCAGGTGTTCCTCGACCTTCAACAATTGTTGTCTTCTCACTATTAGAGGTTAATTTACGCGCTGAACCAAGCCAACTGCGATCAAATTCATCAATTTTCATTCCTTTATCTTCACTGATAACTGTTGCGCCAGTAAGTACTGCTAAATCTTCAAGCATTGCTTTTTGATCATCTCCAAATCCAGGTGCTTTAATTGCACATACCTTAAGTGCACCTCGCATCAAATTTAGAATAAGAGCAGTTTGCGCTTCTCCTTCAATATCTTCAGCGATGATGACAAGGGGTTTTCCTTCTTGGGCAACACTTTCTAATGCTGGCACAATTTGTTTAACCATACTAATTTTTTTATCAAACAATAAAATATATGGATCGTCGTATTCACACACTTGCTTTTCATGATCTGTTGCCATATATGGACTTACAAATCCTTTGTCAAGTTGCATTCCTTCCACCACATCAAGTGATGTCTCAACGGATTTCGCTTCTTCAACGGTGATAACACCATCGTTGCCAACTTTCTCCATTGCATCTGCAATAAGACGACCAATAATTTCATCGTTATTTGCTGAAATAGTTGCAACTTGAGTGATTTTTTCCTTATCAGATACATCCATACTTTTTGATTTTAAGAAATCTACAATGCGATGTGTAGCATGTTCAATACCACGCTTAACATCCATAGGATTAGCGCCAGCTGCAATATTTTTTAATCCTTCATGAATCATTGCTTGCGCAAGAACAGTTGCGGTAGTTGTTCCATCTCCTGCATTATCTTGCGTTTTTGAAGCTACTTCTTTTACTAACTTAGCACCCATATTTTCAAACTTATCTTTTAGTTCGATTTCTTTTGCAATGGTAACGCCATCATTAGTAACAACGGGTGAACCAGATTTGTCAAGAACTACATTTCTTCCTTTTGGACCTAGTGTTACTTTTACAGTATTTGCAACTTTATCTACTCCTTTAATAAGTGATTGTCGTGCATGCTCATCAAACATTATTTGTTTACTCATTTTACTGTCCTCCAAACTTTGCTAAAATATCTTTGATATCAATTAGAAAATATTTTTTTCCTTGGTGTTCAAATTCTTCACTACTATAACCACCATACACAACTCGATCACCAACTCTAACTGGCAATGCTCTGCCATCAATATAAGTGCCAACACTTTTGATGATACCTTCTTTTTTTTCTTTTTGTGCTGATTCAGGAATATAAATTCCACCGGTAGTTTTAGTTTCTTTTTCAATTGGTTCTAGTAGAACTTTCTCGCCTATTGGTATAATATTCATTGTAAAAACCCTCCAACTTTTGTGTGATTTCTCAAAGTTACTTCTTTATAAGAGTTATGAAAATGTCGACTTCATTTCGATAAAATGCATAATATATTTATATTCGTTAATTATTTTTTATACATGCAACAGATATATGTCCGAAAATTAAACAAACCCCAGGTACAAAAATTGCCTGATGATATAGTGTGGGTGTGTAATAGTTTTGGTCTTAGTTCAGGAAGAGATATACATAATATTACAAATGAATTAATGAAAGAAATTGTTGTGCACCAGCGATCACCCGTTGTAAGTTCCGAGATTCTCGCTGAGCAATTAGATATTAGTATAGGTCGAGTGAATCATCATTTACGTCACTTAATTAATATGGGTTTAGTTCTTCGTGAGAAACGTCGATTACAATTACGTGGTGGCAGTATGAAATCTGCCGTGCAAGAATTACGTAAAGACACTATGCGTATTTTTGATGAAATCGAATTAATCGCAGAGGATATTGATGAGCGTGTTGGTATTGATAATCGATAACTTATTTTTAAAAAATATAAAAAGTAAGAATTTAAAAAAAGTAAGAATTAAAAAATAATCTAAATTCTATTTACTATCTCGTCCACCGTGACGTGCTCTTGGTTGCAAACTATGTTGCCTACGTGCATTTTGTGGACCAGCATTTCTATGACCTGAACTTCGATGACGCATATTTCTATTACCCTGACGATTTCGATCATCAACATGAACCATTTGTACACGTTCAACATACGGTTTCTCTAATGCTTCAACATTAAATTCGCTATAATCTCTAAGAATTCGACCAAAAGATTCGTGATCTCGATCTGCAAGTAAATTAATTACTTTTCCTTCTTCGCCAGCACGTGCAGTTCTTCCAATTCTATGAACATATTCTTTTGGATCATTTGGTAAATCATAATTGTAGACATGTGATACATTATCAATATGTAATCCACGTGCAGCAATATCTGTACACACAAGTACACCAAACTTTCCTGTATTGAAATGTTCAATTATTTGCGCTCGGCGATTCTGTGATAAGCCACCATGAATTGGTTGCGCTCGAATGCCATTTGCTTTCAAGTTAGTACATACAATATCTGTATATCTTCGTGTATTACAAAATACCATAGCAAGACCATCAGATTCTGCTTTTAGTAAATGAATTAATAATGATAATTTCATTCCACTATGCACATCGTAATAGATCTGCTTTAATTTAGATGGATCAACAGCTTTTACTGCAGTTACATCGATTGGATCAGTCATAAATTCTCGTGATAATCGTTCTATATCCATAGAAATTGTCGCTGAGAAAAATAGTGTTTGTCGCTCTTTTGGACATTCTTGCACTAATAATTTTACATCATCAATAAAACCCATATCAAGCATTCTATCTGCTTCATCTAATACAAGTACTTTTACACCACGTAGATTAAGATTTCGTTTATTTAAATGATCTAATAATCTTCCTGGAGTTCCTACAACAATGTCACTTTGCTCCATAGCATCTATTTGTGCTTCAAAGCCAACGCCACCATATACTGCAGCAACACGTAATTTTCTTCCTGAGAAAAGTTGAATGGCATCAGCTACTTGCTGTGCTAATTCTCGTGTTGGAGTTAATACTAATCCTTGAGTACCTTTATTAGGTTCAATATTTTCAATTAATCCTGCAGCAAATGCAAGAGTTTTTCCTGAACCAGTTGCTGATTCACCAACGATATCTTTTCCTTGTAATATTAACGGAATTGATTCTCGTTGAATTTGGGTAGGTTCGCTAAAACCTTGATGCCCAATTATTTTACACATTTCAGGACTAAGTCCTAATTCTTCAAATTTCATGTTGTTCTCCTATGTCCGACTAAATTTTAAAGAAAAAGCGCGATGTCGAAACAAAGACCTTCTCTTGGCCAAACTTTGATATTGTTAACATATTTGTGAAGGCGGTTTATAAAACTTTGTATCAAAAGACCGCCTCTACTTTTTTTCTTTTGATCTCCTCATTCGCTCAACGATTCTATATCTTTGACGAACAGCTTTTCCCAAGGCAGTGTAGTCTGATGAAGGAAGTGTTCCATCTTCATGAGGATTTCGCAGATATATTAAATCGATTTCTTTTTGAAAATCGTCTCCTTCTAAACCAGAATCATTTGGCTCCCAAAATGAATTTTCTAATTCCCATCCTAGATGACGATCAAGAATATCAAAACGAATTGTTCCATCTTGAAGTGGGTTACCTATATTGTATCGAGTTACATCTGTTTGCTCGGGGTGGTCCATCATATACATCTGCTTTGCAATATCCCATATTGCCCATGTACGACTTTGAGCATAAGGACTAGGAGTGACACCTAATATAGCTAAATATTTTGAACACTCTTTTTCAAGAGAAACAGCAAGTTCAATAACCTGTCTCATACTTGAATCATCAAGCCGTTGTAAAACTTTTGCATATTTTTGTGCACTTGGTAATGCTAAACTTGCTTTTAATGAAGATTTTTTATCTTCATTACTTAAATCTGCATCCTGATATGATAAGTATTTTGTAATAATTTCTTCTACACCAAGAACAGAAGGCTCTTGAGGAGTTGTAACTGTAGTTCTACCACTATTCGTATAAGTAGGTATAACACGTCTTTTTTGATGGGACATATTTCGTACTTGTTCATCAATCCTTACTTGCATTGAAACTGTATCTTCAAGAAGTGGATTGGAAGCAATACTTTCTAATTGACTCTCTATTCCCTTTAATCTTTCATCCATTCGTGTTCCAATAGCATCTATTCGATCTAAAGTTATCATAAAATCTGATATTTGATCTGGAACAGTATATCTTTCATCTACCATATATATAGAAATATAGCTGAATATTTAAATGTTCCGGCCAATTAGTCCCTATTGAGTGATTAAAATGAAATTGTTAGATTTTGTTAGAGATTGTTTAAAAAGAGTCCAAATAACGCAAATATTATTATATTCATACACTATTTCAATAACATGACTCATGCATATTTCTATGTCACACAAGGTCTTCGCATAATTGCAAGCTCAATAAAGAATAGAATTAGACCTAAAGAATACAAGGGATCCACTCGAGAAATATGTATACAAATTGTAGATGAGTGCTTCAATGGACGATTCTTTCAAACATCAACTACAAATTTCCCTCAATTCTGGACACGTGATTTTGGATGGTGTACATTTTCTCTACTTAAATTGGGACATCATAAAAAAGTGCATCAGACTCTTCGTTATGCTATCAATCGATTTAAGCAGTACAATGAAGTTACAACCACTATAACACCATCTGGACGACCATTTGATTTTCCTCTCCCTGCAGTTGATTCACTCCCATGGCTTATACACTCAATTAGATTATCTAAATTCCCATATTATGAACAAAGAGCATTTTACAATGCACAAATAAAAAAGTTTTTCAGATCATTCATTGATAAACAGACATGACTTGTAAAAGAAAATCTGCACGTAAGTAGTATGAAAGAGTTTGCAGTGCGAAACTCATCATGGTTTGACTATTCGTTGGGATA
>CAYOOY010000062.1:0-5060 GCA_964405725.1 uncultured Methanosarcinales archaeon
TTAATTTCTTTTTCCCAATTAATATTTGGAAGTGCAATAATATTACTTATGAAATCTCGCTTTTCATCTCTAATTAGAGAATCAACTATATGTGCTTTTGCTGTGCCAAACTGCTTGGTTGCTGGAAATTTGGTAATAGCGCTCGCACCTGCTTTCATTAAATAACCAACTTCTTCACAACGACGTAAATTAGTTCCTGCAATTATTTCTAATTTGGGAAAGCGAATTCGTAATCTTGAAACCCATTGCAGATAATAATCAACAGTTGGCCCCTCTTTAAATTCTAACCCTGGTACGGGTTTGAGCGCATATATTGTAACTCTGTCAAGGTTGTGTTTTGCAACAAAATCAAACAAATATTTCATATCTTCAATAGTATCTCCAAGTCCAACAATTACAGCAATACTTTTCTTAAAGCCAGATAGGCGCGTGAACATTTCATCATATGCTGCTATATCTTTACTTGGACACACTTTATCATGTAAAACAGGATGCAATGTTTCCATTGATCCACAAATACCTTTTACGTAGGGACGCAATTGTTCAAGATGACTTTCTCCAAGTACTCCTAAATTTAGCCACATTTTTTCACCATATACTGTAGAAATATTTTGTGCATATTCTAATAATTGAGGAAATGGCATAATTCCATATCCACCAGTAAGAAATTCTATTCTCCAATTAAATATTCGACAAAATAATGCTTCAAGTAAAACGGAACCCATTGATCTCTTAGATCCTTTTGGATGCTGTATTTTATGTTTTTGAGTTGTTCTAAAACAAAAGGTACAATCACCAAGTGAGCAGTACCAACTTAGAAAAATACATCGTCCATACCATGTTTTACCGCTATGGTATTGTGAGTATATTTGTGCTGCCTGTTTTAGAAGTTGCGAAGTTTCTGAAGTAATGTCTATATCTTGATGATGGATGAATTTGGATGAATCATATACTGCTGTTTGTTGCATATATTGAATTTAAATAAGTATTTTATAAATGTTAGGGAGTAAAAGAAATAAAGAAAAAAAGAATAGAGAATTTATGCCCACTTGTTGTAACACCATGCAAGAGCATACAATCCTACAAAAACCCATACTGCTGCCTCTACTGCTCCACCAATAATTCCGCCAACACTAGATGAGAAGTATAGGTGCCACTTTGCCATTGCTTCAGCTGCTCCCACATACCATCCAACATTCCAAAATATTCCTAACAAGACCATACAAGCCGCCGAAACCGCTGCTCCTGCATACCCTAATGCTAATTCATTTAATTTTTGTTTTTTTGCCATTTTTTACCTCTTTTTTATTACTTTTTTATTTCTAAGAAATTACCTTATACTCTCCTAACTCCTCAATTTCCTTAATCAATTTTTGTACATCAAATCCTTCCTTGTGATCGATTACAACTTTCCCCGTTTTAACATTTACTTGACATGAAGTGATTTCGGAAAAATCAGATGCTACATCTTTTACAAGCATTTCACATGATCCACAATGGAATCCTTTTACTGTAAATTCATGTTTCATTATATCACCTCAAATGTTCCTGGACCAGCCATTCCCATTGAGCAACTAAACATCATTTTTCCTGTTTTGGTTGGAGTGAACGTGATTGTTGTTATTTCATTACTTTTTAGCTGCTCAGTTATACCCAAAGCAGGGATACTAATAACTCTTGCGCAACCAACAGCGTTTGTTCCATCGACACGCCATTCAACAGGAACTCCTTTTTTAATCTTAAATACCGAAGGAAAGTAATCTAAATAATCTACAGTTAAATCGACAACCTGAACATCATTTGTAGGTACATCTGTTCTTGGTACAACACTCATAAGTGTTGGATCTTGCGCAATTTGTTGACCAATTGATTGCTGCGACCCTATTTCGATAAGTGTAAGGCCTGAAGGGAGGGCAAATAATCCAAGAATTATTACTAGTACTGCTGAAAAGGTAGTAAAATGACGTTGCATTTTTCCTTTTGCAAAACTTGTAAACGCACCTATTCCTGCTAATGCTGGTAGAGTACCCAATGAAAATGCAAGCATTGTTAGCGCACCAATCATAAAATCTCCTTTGCCTAGGACATATAATTGCAAGGCTTGCGTAAATCCACATGGAAGGAAAAACGTTGATCCACCAAATAGAAATGAGGTGATTTTTGAGGGACCCTTTTTGTGATGTTCTTGATCTGATACTTCATAGATTTTATGCGCAATGAATTTTGGCATTTTTAATTGAATTTTATTCATCCAAGGAAAGATTTGTAATAATTGAATTCCCATTACTATCATCAATCCACTTGCAATAATTGTAATATATCCCGTTACACTTGATGAAATGCTAAATAAGGAACCAATAGCCCCAATTGCTCCTCCTAAGATTACGTAAGATACAATTCGTCCGATATTAAACCAAATATGTGGTTGAAATTTCTGCTTTCCTGTCAAATTAGAATTAGCTTCATTGTATTTATTTGAAACTGCAAGAAGTAAGCCACCAGCAACTGCCAAGCATGTCGATGTGGCAGCAACAAGACCAATAATAAAAACAAATCCATAACTCATGTTATCTGTTACGCCAAGACTTTCTGGTAGAATATTGAAATTTTGTAGTATAAAATAAATTCCAATAATGACAAGTAGAACTGCGCCAATTTCTGCATAGCGCTTTTTGTTATTTACAATAAATGAAGGACGCACAGGATTCTCAATTGTATCTTTAGGGATTAGTTGATATCCTTTATCACCAACTGCTGCTTGAAGCTCTTCAAGTTGAATCTGATCTTCACAATGAATGTGAACTTTCTCCTTTGCCCTATTTACATGCACCCCTTGCACTCCCGTTACTTTTCTAAGAGCGCGTTCTATCATAATTTCACAACTAGCACAGGTCATTCCTGTTACTTTTAATGTTAGTTTTTTCATTATATCTCTGCTTTCTTTTTTCTCTTGTTTCTTTTTAATAGTTACTCAAGTTTTTTTCGTTTTAATAATAATGAGTTAGTAATCACGCTCACAGAGGATGCTGCCATTGCGCCGCCTGCGATCATTGGATTTAGTAACCATCCTGTCCAGGCATATAGTACTCCTGCTGCAATTGGAATGCCAAGCGAGTTGTAAAACAATGCCCAAAACATATTTTGTCTGATTTTTGACATTGTTAATTTGCTTAATTTGATTGCTTTTGCAACATCAAGAAGATTATCTCGCATTAAGACAATATTTCCAGATTCCATTGCAACATCTGTTCCTGATCCCATTGCAATGCCAATGTCTGCTTGCGCTAATGCTGGGGAATCATTTATACCATCACCAACCATTGCAACTTTTCCTTTTCGTTGTAATTTTTTCACATATTTTGCTTTATCTTCTGGCATCACTTCAGCAAAGATATTTTTGATTCCTGCTTTTTGAGCAATCGCCTTTGCTGTTCGTTCGTTATCACCTGTTATCATATAAGTCTCGATACCAAGTTTTGCCAAATTTTGTACCGCTTTAGCTGAATCTTCTTTTATTTCATCGGCAACAGCGATAATTCCTAACGCTTTTTTACCTGAACTAAGTGCCATCACGGTTTTTCCCTCGGATTCGAGTTGAGAGATGATTGAAGAATATTTTTTTACACTCACTTTTAGTTCAGACATGAGTTTTGGTTTACCAAGGTAATATGTTTTTCCAGCTATTTTTCCGGTAACTCCTTTTCCAACTAATGCTTTAAACCCTGTAACTTTACGTAACTTGATTCTCTTTGCTTTTTCAACTATTGCTTCTGCAAGCGGATGTTCTGATCCTTTCTCAAGGGAAGCTGCTATTTGAAGTATATCTCCTTCAATATTGGTAACTTCGGGTTTCCCTTTTGTTATAGTTCCAGTTTTATCAAAGACAACATATTTTAATTTATGCGCAGTTTCAAGCGCATCTCCTCCTTTAATGAGTATTCCTTGTTTGGCGCCCATACCGGTGCCAACCATAATGGCAGTAGGTGTCGCTAGACCAAGAGCGCAAGGACATGCTATGACAAGTACTGCAACTGCTGCAATAAGGGCGAAGCCAACTGCAGCATGAATAAGTGAAAACCATACCATAAATGTTGTTAGCGCAATAAGTATGACAATGGGTACAAAATAAGAAGATATTTGATCTGCAAATCGTTGAATTGGCGCTTTTTTAGTTTGTGCTTCTTCAATTAAGGTAACAATTCGTGCAAGAGTAGTTTCTGATCCAACTTTGGTTGCTTTGAATGTAAAATGACCTGTTTTGTTAATAGTAGCTCCAATAACTTTATCTCCTTTTTTCTTTTCAACAGGTAAGCTCTCTCCTGTAACCATACTCTCATTAATTGATGAATGACCCTTTGTAATGATTCCATCCACAGGTATTTTTTGTCCGGGTTTTACAATTACTAGATCTCCTTGTACAACTGTATCAATTGGTATTTTGATCTCTTTTCCTTTTCGAATTACTGTTGCTGTCTTTGCTCCAAGTTTCATTAATTTTCCAATTGCTTCTGATGTTTTTCCTTTGGCAATTGCTTCTAGGTACTTTCCAAAAATAACGAGTGTAATTAATACTGCAGAGGCTTCAAAATATTGATGACCTTTAACTGCAAACAATACGACATAAACTGAGTAGAAATATGCAGCTGATGTTCCAAGCGCGATAAGGGTATCCATATTTGATGTTTTATTCTTTAATGCCGCCCATGCTCCTACATAGAACTGTTTACCAACATAGAACTGAATTGGTGTAGCTAAAAACCACATAATATAATTTTGAAAGGGAATAGGACTACTCATAAAAAACATGCCAAGAATTAGAGAAGGGATTCCAAATATTGCACTAAAGATAACTTTGAATTTTAGTTTTTGTAATTCTCTTTTACTATCTTCTTTTTCTTTGTGTAGATCTTTAACTATATGCGCCCCATATCCTTTATGTTTAATTATGCCAATCAAATCTGAAACGGATATTTTTTTGGAATTAAATTCAATTGATGCTTTTTCTGTTGCAAAATTGACATTAGCAGAGGAGATACCAGTTTTCTTTAGCAATGTTCGTG
>CAYOOY010000063.1:0-4867 GCA_964405725.1 uncultured Methanosarcinales archaeon
GACATATAGGAGATGATCGTAAACACACTAACGAGCCAAAATCCATAAGTGCATTATGAAATTCACTACTTTTAGTATCTGGAATTGTTTTTTGCACGAGAGCAAATAATTCTTTTTCAGCATCTTTAGATCCAGGTTTACCTTGATCTCTTCCATCAAAGAATCTATGAAAAATACGTCTCACATTAACATCAATTGCAGGAGCAGGTAAATTATATGCAAAACTCGCAATTGATCCTGCGGCATATGGACCAATTCCAGGAAGTTTGATCAATTCTTCTGGTGTTTGAGGGATGATCCCATTATGTTCTTTGACAACTACCTGCGCAAATTTATGAAGCATTAGAGCTCGCCTATTATATCCCATCCCTGACCAAATTTGTATTATATCAGCTGAGCTTGCCTTTGCTAAATCAAAAATAGTTGGATACGCATCTAAGAATTCACAATATTTGATTTTTACTCTACTTACTTGCGTTTGTTGAAGCATAATTTCTGAGACTACTACCTCGTATGGATTTGGATCATATCGCCAAGGCAAATCTCGTTTGTGTTCTTTGTACCATGAGAGTAATGTGTGTGAGAAACTCATTTTGTAATCACATAAAATAATTCATTTGAAAATTCAAGAAGGTGATAATTATATTCTAAACGATCACAAAGCCACACGACCCAATTACGTTTAGGAGCACGCATACGTTTCCCCGACATTGTTTTAGTAGCAAAACTAAGGACAACATGCTTTGCAGGAATTTTTTCTATAAGTTCTTCGGTTGCTTTATGACCTTTTTTTAGATCTACCATATCACTCATTTTGAACAAGAATGTGACATCTGTTTTTGGCAATTTCATATTAGGATTCAATAAGTCAACGAGTTTAGTAGATCCAATAATACTTTTCATAGAAAAAAAATCGTCAATTTGTGCCAATTCTCCTCTGCTAATATCATACGCATGATATGTAGGAACAGATTTCATAAATATCGCTGAGAATGGATTTATACCACATCCCAAATCTAATAATGATGATGGCTGACCCGTTATCTGAAATGTCTGATTGTAGAGTTGTGTGTAAATTGGTAATCTTTCTTTTGTTGACGCATGTGTTTTTAATATATCAACAACAATGTTATTATTTTGTGGATCTTTTGCAAGTTTGTGCATCAATATATCTCTTTTTTTACTTGCACGTGAATTTCGATATAGGCCATATACTTGACGTAACTCAGCACGTATTATTTTTACCGCCTGTTTTAGTTCTTTATCAGAATTAATTGTGAAATTATGTTTATCAACATATTTTTGAATGAAGTTAGGATCAATGTCGGCAAGTTCTTTTTTCTTTATAATTTCAGCAATTAAGTCCAGACTTATTTCTTTTTTCGCGGCCACTTTTTCCTTACTGGTGCATCCTTTAAAATCTGCAAACATTCCTTCTCGGTCAACTTCTTAGGATCCTTGTCTTTTGGAATCTTAGCATTCTTTTTACCATCGGTAATATATGGCCCATACATGCCATTTAACACTTTACATGTTTTAAAAATATGAATTTCTTTATTTGCATCTAATTTTTTCTTAGCTTTAATTAACTTCTTTGCCTCATCAAGTGTAATATGTAAAGGATCTCCTTCTTTAATTGAGACATATTTAGCACCATATTTAACATACGGGCCAAACCTTCCAACATTAGCTAAAATCTCTTCACCCTCTTTAGTCATTCCTAATTTACGAGGTAACTTAAACATTTCAAGCGCATGCTTAAGTGTAATTTCATCAATATTTTGTTTTCCTAAGGAAGCAAATTTGGGTTTCTCATCTCCCTTCTTCTCACCTAATTGAACTAGTGGACCATATTTTCCAATACGAACTGAGACTTGTTTTCCCGTTTTAGGATCTTTACCTAAGACTCGAAGATGTGATTCAACAATTCGTTGCTCTTTAATAGAAACAAGGATTTCTTTACCTATTGCTTTTTCTTTCTTTTTGAAATTAGCAAGTAATTCTTTTAGATGTTTTTGCGCTTTTTTCAGAACAGATTCTTGTTTATGCTTTCCATGACGAATAAGATCCATCTCTTCTTCAAAATCAGCAGTTAATTTTTCATCAATAATTTCAGGAGTATATTTCTCTAAAATATCAATAGTTTCAATACCAAATTTGGTACATGTAATTTGAACTCCTTCAATATATCCTCGTTTGAACAATCTATCTAGAATATCAGCACGTGTCGCTTTAGTTCCTAAATTTCGTTTTTCTAATTCTCGAATAATTGAACTTTGATTGAATCGTTTAGGAGGCTGCGTTTCTTTATCATGTTTCTCGATTTTTTTAATATCAACAGTATCTCCTTTAGTCATCTTAGGAAGAGTTTTTTCATCCAATCGCACATATGGCTGATAGAATCTATGCCAATTCTCTTCAATTGTTCTTGTTCCTTTTGCAATAAATGGCTCAGTATTAACATCTAATTTTGCGGTAATAGTTTCACGTAAAGCAGGTTCACCAAATGTTGCCATAAATCGTTTTACGATAAGATCATACACTTTCCTTGTACGAGGACCAATTGCCTTTGGCGGAGCGCCAGTGGGATAAATTGATGGATGCGCCGGATCTGTTTTTTTTCCATTATTTGGCGTAAGAGTTTTCTTCGCTTGTAATTCTTTAACCAACTTTGCATACCCAGTTTGTTTAGCAAGACCTTTTAGAATTTTATTGAATCCAAGCTTTGGATCTAATTGTTGGGAAGATGTTCTAGGATATGACGTTGCACCAGCTAAATATAACTTCTGTGCATGTTGCAACGTCTCTTTTGGTGTAATTTTAAATTGTGAATAACTCTCACTTTGTAAATCAGTTAGATTAAATGGTGTAGGCGGTTGCTGTTTACGTTGATGTTTTGTAACTTCAGCAACAGTTGCTTTCTTTTTGCCTTTTACCTTTTTTAGAATGCTAGTAACCTTTTTCTTGTCAAATATTTTATCATCTTTATGCCACGCTTCAATATTTCTGTTTTTTGCTTTTCCGTTCAATGATATTTCCCAAAAAGGAACTGGCTTGAATTTAGCAATTTCGCGTTCACGATCAACAAGCATTTTTAGAGCTGGTCCCTGCACTCGACCTGATGACATTACTTTAAATGATCCAGCAGCTTTGACACTTGCAGTAAGAGCTCTACTTACATTAATTCCATAGAACCAATCAAGTTTATGTCTCGTTTCACCTGCAAGCGCTTGGCCCCAATCAAGATGTTTTAATTTGTGTTCATACGCTTCAACTAAATCTGATTTTGTAAGAGTACTAAATTTCATACGATTAGCATCTTTCTTTTTACATGCAAAACGAATTACATTGAGACCTATTACTTCTCCCTCAACATCAAAGTCGCAGGCAATTGTAAATGTCGTGGATTTTTTTGCAAGTTGCTGCAATGTTACAATATAATCTTTGATATAATCTAAATCCTTACCATTCTCATAACTTGGTCGGCATTCAATTTCAAAGACAGGATATGCCCAATGATTATTTTTACTTTCATGCAATCCATATAAGTGACCAACTGCTGAAGCTACAATGATTTTTTTTTTATTATGTGTTAATTCGTAGTAAGAAGTTTGTTTTCGTTTCTTTAATACTGGCCTTCCATCAGCAAGTGCTTCTGCTACTTTTTTCGCAGCTGAAGGTTTCTCAGTAATTATCAATTCAGTCATAATAGTAGTATAATTTCTCGGTTGCTATAAAAATGTTTGGAATATCCAAATTATAAGAATTATTTCTCGTACGTAAACTTATCTACAGGCTTGAAGGCAAGTTCGAGTGCTTTTGCATCTTTTTTAGTTCTCATGTAATGAACTAGTTTTCCTACAGCATTTTCAACATCAACTGCGCGTCTGCCACCCCAACTGATGTAACTAATTTTCTTTTTAGGTTCATGACTTTGTTCATGTTCCCAAAAAGCGTTGACATCAGGAATTCTATATCCATGAGTATCATAATGATTTGTATAGGGCGAAGCGAAACGATTCCCAACTAAAGCGACAACTCCACCAAGAAACCCTCCAAAACATGTTCCAAGAATACTTCCATTCAACGCAGCAATACTTGCTCCTGCGCACATCGGAGATAATGCTGATGCAATTTTCCCTGCAGTATACCATCTTTCAGTTGGTTGATAATCTCCAAGCGCATTAGAAATATCTTTAACATCTTTTACTTTAGCATATCGTACAAATTTATCACCATTTCGTACAAAATTATCAGAACCATCTATTTTCACGATATCTATTTGATTACTCGTTTTGTGTTGACGTACGTACACGTCTTGAGATTGTACATACCCTAAATCGAGTAATGTTTGTTTAAGCGCTTGTGTATCATCTTCAGATAAAGGATTACGCGAGGGTACAGTGCCGTCATATTTCTCATTAAATAATTGGGTAAATCCTTCAATACGTTGAGAAATATCTGAAGGCATAATTGATTGTTCACGATAGGTAGCTAATTCTGTAGCTGATCTTGCATCAATTGGCTTAATGTGTGTAGGAACAACTTTTTCTAAATCATGAAGTAGAGCTTCAACAGAATCATATCGAGTATCATGACCAAGCATTTTCCATAAGACTTTTTGCAAACCTTCATCAATTTTAAGTGCATTAAATTTCTTTGTATCTTCAATTTTATCATATGTATCATGACCAATAAATTCAGGATGTGATCCAGTAAATAAGAAATATGCAGTTTTAGCAAGCGAGTATAAATCATCTTGTACTTCGTGATCAGCTTTAATTTTACTATATCCAGGTGTTCCACGCATTGTTGCTGTCATTGTTGCAACATCATCTACGCTTCGAATAGTGCCAAAATCAATTAA
>CAYOOY010000064.1:0-4506 GCA_964405725.1 uncultured Methanosarcinales archaeon
AAACATCTTCTTTCTGTGTTTCTTTTCTTTGTTTTACAAAGAATACTTGTAATTTTGGAAGGAAGAAAAATAATAAGAGTAATGAAACGATAACGATTGGTATATACACTTCTAAGGGGAGAATTGATTTAGTATCAACAGATTGAAGTAAGAATGCTAAGATAAGTAATGAAGTAACATCTTCAAAAACAGTGGAAGAGATGATGGTTTTCCCTAAATCAGTATCAGCTAATTTTGTTTCTTTCAAAGAGGGGATTACAATAGCAATTGATGAAGAAACAAAAATTGCTCCTAAGATAAGTGAAGTTATTAGATTATAACCAAAATAAGAAGCAACAAAGTAACCTACAACGAAAGGGATAGTACCATTTGTTAAAGCTATTATTAAAGATTTCTTCCCAATTCTTCGTAATGATGAAAGCTTTACATCCAATCCTGCCGTGAACATTAAAAAGATTGCTCCAATAAACGCTAAGAAAGAAGCTGTATCTCCTAAATCAAGAATATTAAATCCAAAAGGGCCAATTAAAATTCCCGCTATGATTATTGAGGTTACGTACGGGATATGAATTTTTTTAGCTAATTCTGGAAGAATAAAGCTTGCTCCAATTATCATTAAGAAAAATATAAGATAATCCATAACGAGAGGAATATTTTATGCTTAATAAAATTATTGTTTGATACGTTTTTTCTTAGGGTATAAACTCACATAAAGGCAACATTTAAAAATTTCTTCCAATTTATCCAAACTATGATAGATTTTTTATCTATGTTGAGAACTTTTTGGGCAAGGTTCATTGACCTTCTTGATACTCCAACACATCAACCAGAAATGTTATGGATAGTTCTTCCTTTATTATTAATTATTATCCTTATGACTGTATATTTCGCTAAATATAAAGATGAAGAATTAGGATGGAATACTGCGCTTGGAAATAGTTTCATATTAATATTCGTATCAGTAGATTTATTTAGAACAATATTTAGTGATGGAAGATCTACCGGAGCTATAGTTCTTGCATCTATTTTGTTGCTTGAAGGGATTGTTCTTTTGTTTTTCAATTTCACACACTACCTCCCTAAGAAAATCAGTTATTTTATATCATCACCACTACCAATTAACCTTACTGCATATGTATTCATTAGCATAATCTATTCAAAAGTTTCTGTTGATATATACACAATTCTCTCAGCTCTCTTATTATTTTCGCTTCTTTTAGGATTGTTCCTTACAATTGGCTTCATTTCAAAGAAATGGTGGACCCGTGTTGAGAGAATCAAGGCACTAGAACACATTGAAGATGTAAAACAAGAAAAGAAAATACTTGAAGGAAAGAAAAAGGAAGTAGTTATTGAAGAAAAGAAAATCAAAAAAGCAGTTAAAGTGCATGAAAAAGAAGTAAAAAAGAAAAAATTGAATTTATCGATAGAAGTAAATTACTTGAAATTAAGAAACAGGCAGCAAAAGAGAGAGGTGTTGAATCTATGGGTAAGGTTGGCGCCATGCAACAGCAGGCAATGAGCGCATTTAATTTGGAACAAATAAATGATGCAAATGAGATGCTACAACATGCAAATGAGATGTTAGATCAAGCGTCTGAAGATCATTCTCGTACCAAATTAGTTGATCTATTAACTAAAAACTTTTTTGCTCGCAATTGGTGGAAAATATTGATAGTTCTAATTTTGCTTGCAATAGTTATCCCTCCCTCGTTTACCATTCTAAATAAGAAGAGGGTCCAACATAAAATCGCAAAGCTCAAGTTGGAATCAAAAAAGATCAATGAAATGAAAAAGGAACTTCAAAAAGAAGTGTTCATTAAAAAAACAATCAGTACTAAGACCTATGAAGAACGAGTTGCAAAATTTGAAGAGAGCGTAACAGAATTAAAACAAACGATACCTGTACTTGAAGCCATTGCAAGAAAAAAGACTAGATTCTTACCTTGGGAAAAAAACACACATTCATCCAAGAAGCTATCGACAAAAGTATCAACAAAATCCAAGAAAGGAAAACGTCGAAAGAAAAAGTAGGATAAATAGGTACAGGACAAAATGCTGTAATGAGATATCACAACTAATAATAAATAATGGTAGCGTACGAACACTTTTCAAAATTCACGTACAAACAAATGTTCCTCATTCTATTTTTGTCTCTTCTTTCTTCGTTGATTATTTATGTTGGGGCTCGTTTTTCAAAACCATCTGTGGCAATTCTTATTTCTCTTGCCTGTGGAGTAATCTTCATGAATCTAGCTGTCTATTTAATTCAGAAATCTGGTTCAGCCCTTTTCTTTTATTTATTTTTAGGATTTTTCACCATGGGTATTGATGATGTAGGAATAACTGGTTGGGAAAAAGTTATTGTGTACTTGTTCGTTGGTCTTATCTTTGAAATTATGTTTCTTCTTCTTAAATTACGAATTCACTTAATTCCTCTCGATATAGTTCTTGGAAGTACGATTAGCACTGCTTCAATTATCTTATTTGGCGCAATTTCGTTATTCTCTGGATTGATGACTAAGTTCCCTTTAGAATTAGTAAACTTGATACTTGTTGCAGCTTTCACTGGTTTGTTTTCTTCAACTCTTACATTTATTGTGTGGCACTCTGTATCTTCGAAAAAATCAGTCCTCAAATTTAAGAATTATGTATCGTATTAATTCATCAATAAGTAATCTATGGGTAATCTATAAGACAAGATCAAATCATGGACTCTTAACGATTCCTACTAACCCTTATATGGAAATGATTCTTATGTCCATTTGCATGTTGCAGGATTCTACCATACTTTTTCCACTCTTCTTTTCCTTTTTCCTTCCCATATAATTTATAGACATATTTTCTCATTTCACGAATATACTCTTTATTCCAAAATATTTTGGTAACTGGCCAATCTTGCTGTAATATTGTAATAAAATCCCAATTTATTTGCCATGTTTTGTCATTCATTTGTGTTTTTCCTAAACGCCAAAATATGCTTGTGTATGAGGACCCCGTGAAAACATAATTCCCAACATCTACGTCTCGTCCATCCTTATGGCTTAGATGTCCTGCAATTTCTCCTCCAAATTTTCGTGACATATCTTTAATCAATGCGGGTTGTACATCATATTTCTCAGCTATTTTACGAGTAGAATGATACGTAGTATCACATAGAATTTGAATCCCATAGGCATTCCTAGGGCGTAATATGTTCATCCATTTAGCTCTTGGAAGCGGTATGAATGCAACTTTTCTTTTTCCTTTAGCTTCCGCTGACGTTGCAGACCCTACAACTGCAATACCAGAAGCTGCTGTTGCAGCAGTTTTCATAAAATCTCTGCGTGAAATTAATTCTGTTTCAAATGTACGTAATCCTAATTCAAGTGATTTCGTCCATCTCGCTAGAATTGCTAATTGGGTTTCAATATCTGATACAATTTTTTCAATTCTTTCTTGAGCATCTTGTACCTCAGAAGATCTTCCAAATAATTTCAATCTCCATGATCTTGATAAAATTGAAGTTAATGCTTCAAGTTCTTGCGTAAACTCTCCTTGATATAATGAAAAAGCAGCTAGTAGTTTATTTTTGGCAACTTCATATTTTGTTTCAAGACTTAATAATGAAGGATATGTTTCAATTGCCTTATGTATATGAGAGAGATTTCTTTCAACTCGTCTTTCTGATTTAGAAATAAAACGTAATATGTGCTTTGCTCGTTTGAGATTATGAGTTTTTGGTATTTTTCGCAAAGACAACTGTAATTTTTGTAAATAATAATATTCAGCTGCCGCCCATTTAATTGCTTTTTTTACAGGTGCTGCAGATATATTATGGTGTGCAAAGAACATACTTCGCCTCAACGCTTTCCCTTCTTTTCAATCTCTCGAAGCCACATTAAACCCAGCTTCATCATCATTTTATTGAATCGATCACTTACTTTGTACACTTTACGATATAAGTCATACTCAATCATACCCATGCCTCTCATTGGGGTTAGAATTCTGTCATAAAATTGTCGTTTGTTATATGAAATGCGCTGCTCTTTTGCAAGGGGTCCTTTTTCTCCTGTATCAATTTTTTCACCTTCATGTAATTTTGCAGCGAATAGACCCATTTCTGTTTTTCCAATTTCACTCCCATTTTCCCACATATAGGCCAAAAGCATCTTTGCAACTACTTGCTGTTGCTCAGTTGGGAATATTATCTTGTGGATGTCGTCCGGCAAATTAAACTGATCAAACAAAAGTACCATATGATGGATAACCTAGATTAATATATAAATATTACTTTTATGTATACTGGTGAAGTAGTGATTATGAGTGGTTTTGGGTGATTTTCCCATGGAAAACTTTATAAACCGCCTGCCTGGTAAAGCTATCATGGGACGTATTAAAACCAAATTAATCAAGCGAAAGACACACGAGCTAAAAGCAGCTCATTCTGAACATTTCACTACAGATTTCGAGCAAAATAAGCAAATTACAAATAAATTTACAGTTCTTAAAAGTAAAAAAATTAGA
>CAYOOY010000065.1:0-4238 GCA_964405725.1 uncultured Methanosarcinales archaeon
AAAGTACGGAACATCAGCTCCTTCTTCTATTAAACCCTTTGTAATCTCTAAACTTATTTCTAACTGATTACTTATCGCGGTTGCATCGTCGAGTGGATTATATTTTCCAATGGATTCAAGTTTTTGTACCGTTTTATGGATTCGATGAGGAAGATAATCTTTTGGTGCCTCAAATATATCGTACTGAGATGGAATATGTTGTGAAAACTTTTCTTCAATAAGCATTCCTACCTTAGCTAGGGTAGTCATATATCTATGGAGGTTAACCTCGTTCTGTTTAAAAATAACATTTCCATTATCTGATTTGTACAAGCTTTGCATCTCATCAACAGTTAAGGCAGATTTCAGTGTCCCAATAGTTTTTCTTAATTGGGCATCACCAAATGTATTACACAGAGATTGATACGTATCTCCAACCACTTCTTTTACAATATCATAATCTGGAAGTATGGTTGGAAATTGAATTATTGGTTTTTCTTCATCTTTATTTGTATTTTCGTTTTCTTTCTTACAAATATTTGTTTGTTCATTTTTGGATTCTTCCATTTCTTCTACGGGTAACTCTGAAGAGGGTTCGATTTCATTTAGGTTGGAAGTTGATCTTGCATCGATAATAGCATCAATTGATAATTGCGATATTTCTGCTCTTCCATTTTCTAATGTGTATGGAAGATCTCCCGTTTTTAACGCGGAATATACATCTAAAAGATTCTGTTCAAGTGCATTGGCCGTTTGGCGAAGGTTCATTTCTCGACCCACCGTCCTTTAAGAGTGATACGGTATTTATCTAGGAAATTGCGTACTGAGCCATATGATGCTCTGTCGGCTCCATCTAGTATCCCTTGCTCATGCAGTTCTTTTACTTTCTCTGAAGAACAATTAAGCCATTTTTCCATGCCTATTAACGTAACTTGGTTGTGATTTTTGTGCTCCTTACCATAATCCATCAGGCATTTGGCGGTGATTGGTACTGCAAATCGTTCTAACACATAACTGCTAATTACTTTGTTTCTATTATTCTCTGGAATTATTGGGTCGCTTGGTTTTGAATAATCAAAAATAAGGTGTTCATTTCCTTGTAATTCCTCATGTAGATATTGAATAACTCTCTCGCGAGGTGCATCTCTATTCTGTTCTTGAACTCTTTTGGTAATATTATCAACTGCTTCATCAAACGTGAGAAATTTCAAAGGACCTAATGATTGTTGATGTTTTTCTGTTGCCCACAATTGTAAATACTGGATTGGTACTGTGGCTTTTCCTTTTGATTTATCTACCACTCCACTATCTTTAAATTCTTTATTTTTGTATAGGTTAGTATAGCTCTCTCCTAATACTTTTTCCGCTTGAAGAAGAATAATTCGCTCAGGAATAGTATATTCAAATGTGGAATTGTTTGGACCAATTTCAGGAATTGTATTTTGTTCGTGGTAATTTGGATCCGGCCCTTCTGAATCCAAATCTACAACGACATATTCAATACCCTCTTTTGAAAATTGTGGTGTGTGTGATCTTAGTTCGGACACTAATGTTGCACGATCTCCATGATACTGCATACGTAAAAATCCTAGTTCATGTTCTGTATGGTCTGCTTTGGCATCGGTGTGCAGGAGAGCCTCAATTACTGATTCAGTTAATTCACCCATAACTCCTTCACTGTGTCGCTCATAGGGAACACTTACATGAAATGGTGTGATGCTGTTTTCGCTGGGGTAGACAACAACACCAACACTAATTTCAGCATTGGTTGATCTATTAACTTCTTCACGAAGATCCTGATTGGATTTTGCTTGATCATACACTCCTTGCAACGCAGTTCTTAGTACATCATTTGGTGCCGAATCATAAAATGAAATTGTTTGTGTGTCGGATTGTACCAGAGCTGCATCAAATAATTGTGGGTCGTATGTTGGCCCATCGTTTTTTGCAACTAAATTGGCAGTTGCCTGAACAATTGCATCCAAGGGTTGATTATTGTATTGCTCATTAAGAGATGTGATTTTACTATTTGCGGTAGAAATAAATCCAACTGATTTTTGGCGCTCTTCTTTGAGCTGAGTAATCTGTCTATCAATCACATCAATGTTTCTTTGTTCATGATTTTGAATTCTGATCTGTTCATCTAATTCTTGTTGTGTTGCGTGTAATTCTTGCTCTAAGGTTTTCATGTCATTTGCCAATAGTATTTGTATATAGTGTTGTTTCTTAAGATTCATAAGAATCTTTGATTTGATGCTAGAAATAGTACTATCTATCTGTTAATAATAAAAAATATAATAAAAAATAAACAAAAATAATTACATCCCTAAATCTTTTTCAATTAACTTAAGTCTGTCATATTGCTTTTTCTTACACATTGTTAGTTTTGCTTTTTCTGCATCTAAAATACGTTCAAGAATTTTTGTCGCATACTGGTCTGTTTTTGGATGATCTCCCACTGAAACCATTAATTTTGTATCGTTTGATCCGTAAATAACTAACCCGATAGCGTCTTTATGTGAATCTGGGGTTGGATAAACTACTTCCATTCGCTTAATTGATTCACCAACATTTCCTTTAACAATAACATGCACTGCCGAATCTCCATTTACTCCTTCGCTTGTAACTGAATATGTAGTGTCTTTGCTTAATTTACCTGTTAGTGGTCTATACAACGATCTCTGTAAATTATATACTTTGATAAAAGGGTTGCTTGATTTTGATAATTCTGTTTCTAATCTTTTAATACTATCGACATCGCATTTTGTTGTGGGATCTAATCCTGTTCGTTCAATATAGTGTGGCGATGCACATCCAATTAATAATGTAGCTAGTCCTGCAGTAATTGTATTTCTCATTTGTTTCTCCAACATCTAGAACCAACTGATTTTTCACATAAATCTCTCCTTTCCTTTTTAACATGTTTGAATAAAATATAAATAAAAAAATTAAGTTAGCCAGCGGTATGTTCCTCTATCGAGTTCCATTGCAAGTCCCGCATATACGTCTCCATCAAACAGGTGCCTGTATTTTCCTCGGCCGTTTTGTTTGTGGTAACGATTAACTACTTTGGCATCGCAGGCAGTATATCTCTTTCCGTTCATTTTTACTAGGTGCGGATGGTATCCCATTATTGAATCTAATCCTCCTAATAGGTGTTGGGCTATGCCGTTGACTTCACCAATTACTACTTCTAGTCCTAAATGCTTTGCTACTTTTCTCAATTTTTTCGGATTTATCATTTTCATCTTGCCTCCCTCAAACCAATATCCTCTATAAAGAAGCAGCAGAATTATTATATTAATTCTTAAGATATATAAGAATTATAAAAAATATAAGAAAAACAAAAGATTTATATATTTCAAGACTTTCTGACATCTAAACACAGACATTTACCAATGAAACGAAAAATTATCAAACTTGGTCAGGCAACATATGTAGCGTCGCTGCCAAGCAAATGGATTCGCAAACATCAACTCGAAAAAGGGGATTATTTAGAATGCGAAGAAGAAGGAAATACTCTTTTACTTTCAACTGAAAAGGGTACTAAGAGATCTGAATTAACAATTAATGTGAAACAATTTGATAGCAGATTAGTAAGTTCACATATTGAAACTGCATATTGGCTAGGATTCGACCCAATTACAATATTACATAATAAAACAATTCCTCGTTATCTTCCTCATTTGTTCAAAACAAAAGATGTTAATGCTGCACAATTTATTGGTAATGAGGTAAACACTCTCTTGGTTGGGTGTGAAATTATAGAGCAAACAGATACAAAAACCATTATCAAAGATTTGGGTGGAGGTTTAAGTGATGAGAATACTGATAACGTGTTGAGAAGATCACTATTTCTATTAAAAGATATCAATAAAGAAATTATTCTCTCACTTGAGAAGAAAGATAAATCTTTACTTACGAATGTTGAGCTTAGAAGGCAATACATGAAAAAACTACTACTCTATTATTCTCGCACAATTAATAACAGTAAATTGGATTCACATCAATTAAAAATTAAAAATAATATTGTCTCTAATTTAAATTTTATCGTCGGAACAATTAAATTATTGGTACGAAATATTAATCTCACTAAAGGAGACATTGATAAAGAAGGCATTGCAGCACTTGAGGCAATCTTTTCTCACATCGCATTAATGATTGATGTGATGTTTAAATATGATGAGAAGCGCATAAAAGACTATTTGCATAATAGACAAGAGATTTACACATTATTATACAACGTAAAAGCACATGCA
>CAYOOY010000066.1:0-3315 GCA_964405725.1 uncultured Methanosarcinales archaeon
TTTTACTAAAAAAGTATTTTGCACCATGTGCAAAGCCATATGTATCCGGTGCGACATAAATTGAATTTGCATAATACTCAAATGCAGTTTGTTTTGCTACCTGCCAATCCCCATTATGTCTTTGTAAAAGAGCTTCTGTTAATTCCCATGTATTTTCTATTTGCTTTTGTTTATATGCAAGTTTAGAAGCAAATCCTTTACCTCTATCTAAGCCTTGTAACATCTTAGCTAATTGCATTTCAATAGTTGAAGCACCTGAAGTAACACTCCCACCTGCTATTTTTTTCATCACTCCACGACCGATCGCTTTTCCAAATGCCAAATAATCTACTCCATGTCCATGTTGCCAGAAATCCTTATCTTCAGCTGAAATAAACGCATTAATTAAATGTGGAGGAAATTGTGAAAATGTTGTATACTCTCGATGCGCATCTTTCTTCCCACTTAATGATGCAATTCTGGTACCATTTCTATCTAAAATAAATGAATCTCTCGTAAGAATAGCTTCTATGTTTTCTTTTTGTGTCCATTCACCTGGATTAGATGTTGCTTTATGAAATTTATATCCTTCAAATCCAGCAAATGCAGTCACACCTAATGCTGCTGCTAAAGATCCTGCTACTAATGAGCGTTTACAAAATTGTACTAATTTGCCTAATCTACTTGTCATCTTGGCACCACTTTGAACAGATTCTACCATATGTAGCTATTTGACGTATTTCTTTATAAAATTAGCGTATGTTTCTATTAAAGAGTAGTACTTAACAAAAGATATATAAATAAGCAATTGAAAATAAGAGAAATGACAGAAACTAATACTGAATCTAATGAAATTTATCAAGAATTATATGGAGAACAAGACCGTAATCTAAAACTACAACGAAAACATCGAAATAAAGCATTAATGTGGCTTGGTGGTGCCGCATTAGTTGGCAGTTATGTTCTAACCCAAGCATGGAATTGGCATATGGTAGATAGAGATGTAAGTAAGCACGTTGAGATAGCTGAAAATGGTGATACAAACGCCGTTAGTATGGAATCTTCTTTGAGAACTGCTCAAGGTGGATTATCAGTATCACCTCTTGAAAATACAGCATTAATTTGGGAAACTCCTTACACTAGTACTACAGAATTAAACCAATTACTAGAGAAAGCTGCAGAACGCGCAAAAGAAATTGGTGTTTTCAAAAATGCATATGACACCGGGGTAGTTAAGGAAGACGCACCACACTGGGTACATAAAGCAAACAAAGAATTACAAGCTACATCGACACACGTTCGAACAATAATGAAAGAGAATTTAATTTTACGCCCTGTTTTGCAAGATTTAATTCCTACTATTGATCAATTAGCACAAAGTGAATATGGTCAACGAATTGGAAGCGAATATGAAGCGCTTAATACTGTTGTTGCTGGTGGTACAC
Source organism: uncultured Methanosarcinales archaeon (assembly GCA_964405725.1). Classification (GTDB taxonomy): domain Archaea; phylum Nanobdellota; class Nanobdellia; order Woesearchaeales; family GW2011-AR9; genus CAYOOY01. Next base: position 1,425 of record CAYOOY010000066.1, read on the forward strand.
GAACAAAAGCTAAGAATATATCTGAGAGTAATCGATCACTTCTTGACACACTACAAAAAGCAGCAGGGTGGCGATCAATAGTACGATTTCAAGCGACTGATTATATGGGCGCACACGCAAATGTCTTTGTTGGTTATGTGGAAGCTAATATGGGATATATTGATGAAGGTCTTGTTCGGTTTCGTGAAGCAAAACGATTAATGGACCAATATGATGATGATAAAAATTTATCAATACTTAGAGACACACCCGAATTAGGGCAAGGAGTCATCAAAGGATTAATTAATAGTTCGATTAAAGAATTAGATTCATTAGCTAAAGATGATGCCAAATACTCAACAGGTTGGTGGAAACGTCTTCGCTACTTTAATCAAAGTATTGGTGGACAAAACAATCCTTGTTTGCAAGATATGGCCGAGGTAATTGCCGATAAATATTGGCTTCGTGGCATGTTAGGATGTGGATTTGGAATTAGTCTTCTTTTATTAGGTGGAAGAGAAGTTAAGAGCTATAGGAAAGCTCTGAAATATAAAGTACCAACAACATGATTGATAAAGCTTTTAGTGTCATGAGTGCAGTTCACACTGCTGGATCACATCTAGCTAAACTAGCATATCATTCCTTTATACCATATAAACTTGAAGTAGAACGAGAAGAATCTGTTAGGAATATTGAGGAGTTGGTACGTGATGTACTCATTCATCGAATGGATGAAAACAATGATCATGATGGGTCATACCGAATGTCTGTTGATCGCACTGATAAAAATGAAGAATTAACAGATGAAGAAATGTTACAAAAACCTGGCGAATTTTTCATTCCACATAAATTCTTCAAAGATAAAGATCTAAATGTATTATGGGAAACTGCATTAGAATATGATAAAAAAGGTATCATTCCAAAACTTGATGAAACAGTACTTGATTTTGTACATAGAGGAAATACAAATTTGGCAATATCATCATTCTTAAAACGAAGAAATAAGGGTTTAGCATTAGATGCATCAAATTGGGTGGATTGGAAATCGAGTGTTAAAGAAGAATATTTAGCAAGTCATGCAACAGAACAAGATATGACAGAAGCAAATGAGAGTATTCCACTTTATATGGATTTAACATGGGTACCAGTTTTTGTAAAGCCAGTATTAACTATGCCAGCAGCCGGATTAACATTTACACTACCACACTATAATGGATTAAGTTGGGTCGAGATGCTTGATACTTACAAAGATAGAAATCAATATTTAGAAATATTAGCACATGAATTAACGCATGCAGGAACAGTGTACTTTGATACACGACGAGATTTTTTAGAAACAAAAGCATATGATGTGGGCAAAGGAAGTATGCTTGGCGAATACAATGTAGCTGCTGCAAAAAGTCCAAGTATAGGATCAACAATTTTTTCAACTATTATCACTTTTGGATCATCCGGCTGGTTAAATGGAGATCGTCTAATTAAATATGGAGTCAAACTAAAAACAGCAACCGAAATTCATGTTAAGAATAAACAATACCAAGCTGTACGAAAGCGTTTAAAAGAAAACTTTGGTGAAAAGGGAAATTATATTTTAGGAAGATTAACAGCTGATGAAATGGACGAATTCTTTTTTTGTGATAATATTCAAACTCACATAGATGCAAAAGAATCATTAAAATGGAAATTAATGAGACATAATTTTAGAGAATTATTGGAGGACAGATATTAAAATGACTTGGCAAAGATACGCAGGATCAGCAGCAATAATCGTAGCTCTTGGAGCAGCAACATGGTTTCAATATGATGCATGGGGTAATAGGACTAAAGCTAAACCCAAAGTAGTAAAACCAACAACCCCACCCAAACCAAAAGCAACCACAACAAATCCTCCTATAACTCCTCCAACACCAAT
>CAYOOY010000067.1:0-3313 GCA_964405725.1 uncultured Methanosarcinales archaeon
ATATTTCGGCTAAACTAATTTAATTAAACTGATAATTCTACTCCTTACGGGCCCGTCGTATACTAGCTATTATACGCGGCTGGCAGCCGCGTGAAGCGGGTTCGATTCCCGTCGGGTCCATGTATATTATGATAACAATCCTTGCTATTGGAAAAGTACGTCAGCAATTTGTAAAAAGTGGTATACAAGAATTTCTTACACGATTACAAAAATATGGTAAAGTAGAATATAGGGAAGTTGATTCTTTTACATCTGCAAAAGGGTATATTATCGCCCTTGATGAAGGAGGCACACAATATTCTTCAAACACATTTGCACAGTTCATTAAGAAGAAAAATCTTGAGAACAAAAACATCACATTTCTCATTGGTCCCGCAGAAGGGTTAGGTGATGTAAAACGTGATACTACAATTTCGTTATCTAATATGACGTATCCTACTCAACTTGTAAGATTAATTTTTATCGAACAATTGTATAGAGCATTTACTATTATTAAGAACGAGCCGTATCATAAGAACTAACTTGTTATGTTAGCGGTGACCAGGACGGATGCACTACTGCGCTCAGGATTTCGTTGTGTGACCACAACCCTTCGCTTACATTTGGAGTATGAAATGGATATTCCGCCAAAGGGTGCCCGCTAACCAGCTATTTCTTCTGAAATTCCTTAACTATTCCTCGAACGACTTCATACACTTCATCTGGAGGAGGCGCACCATCAACTGTTTTAAGAATCCCTTTTTCTTTATAGTATGCTATTAGTGGTTGCGTTTGCGCATGATACACTTTAAGTCGATCTTTGATAACTTCTGGCGTATCATCTTTACGTGTTATAACTTCTACACCTTCAGGTGGAGGATTATATTTAACATGGTACACTTTCCCTGTTTTTTGGTCCATACGTCGTCCTGCAAAACGCTCTACTACAACTTCGTCAGGAACTTCTAAATACAAAGCCATATCGATATGTAACCCTTCAATTGAATTTGCTTGATCTTCAGTTCTTGGAAAACCATCAAAAATGAAATTATTGCTTTCTGATACTTGTAGTTTCATAATTTCAACTACTAATTGATCTGGTACCAATTTTCCTGATTCTACAAACTCTTTGATTTTTATTCCAACTGAGGTCTCTTTCTTTATTTCATCACGTAGTAATTCTCCTGCAGAATATTGAGGAAATCCAAATTCTTTTGCAAGCATCTGTGAGACTGTACCTTTTCCGGACCCTGGTGGGCCTAACATTACGATTTTCATGCATTGTGAAATAAGGAATAATTTAAATAGCTTGTGATTTACATATGATCATGATACAACATGTATCAAAATAAGAGGTGATAATATGACAGGAACATCAGCAGCAGTAGGGACATACGGAAAATCAGGTTGGTATCTCGTTAAGTCCTTAGGATTTATTGTAGGTAGTATAGTTTTCTCATATATTTTCTGGAAAACAAAGCAGTGCTTAGATAATTGTAGTCCAAAAAAGAAAAGACGTAAATAATCTTTTATTTTTTTATTTTCATTATGATACTTGACCAGTTAAAAAATTTAGAACAAAAAAGTAGAAAACGAGACATTCCTGTTCTTGGAAAAGAAAAGGGTGAATGGCTTCTTTCTGTAATTGAGGAATATAAACCAAAACGTATTTTGGAACTTGGCACAGCTAATGGATATTCTGGCATTATTCTTGGTTCATTAGGTGCTGAATTAATTACCATAGACATTAATGAGAAGATAACTAATATAGCTAAGGATAATTTTAAACAATTTGGTACAGATGCCTATATTGTTATAGGTAATGGAGTAAATATAGTACAAGATTTGGTTGCAAAAAAACAAAAATTTGATTTGATCTTTATTGATTTCGAAAAAAAGAGATACATAGATGTTCTTGAGAATTGTATTAAGTTAACTACAGGAATAATTATTGCAGATAATATTACAATGGAGGGATGTAATGATTTTAAGAAGGCAGTTGAGAATCATCCAAAGTTGAAAACGAAGATTATAAATATTAAAGATGGGTTATCATTTAGCAGGGTGATAGAATGATACAAGGAGTGATTTTTGATGTTGATAATACGTTAATTGATTTTATGCGTATGCGTAAGATTTCTGTTTCTGAAGCAATTGATGCAATGTTGGATGTAGGCCTTGATATGAATCGCAAAAAGGCATTTGATATGATACATGAATTATTTGCTGAGATTGGCATTGAAGGACGCGATTTATTTCAAAAATTTTCTAAGAAAGCATTAGGAAAAGTTGATCATCGTATGGTTGCAGCAGCAGTAATAACACATCGTAAAATTTGGGGTGGGTTTTTACATACATATCCAGGAGTAATTAATTCATTAATTGAATTACGTAAACGTGATTTGAAATTATGTATTGTAAGTGATGCAACTAGATTTCATGTATTTGAGCGATTGTATGCAATGAGAATTTTAGATTTTTTTGACGTTGTAGTTTCTTATGATGATACCAAAAATTACAAGCCTTCAAGGAGACCTTTTGTTCATGCCTTACGTAAAGCGAGATTGAACGCGGAGAATACAATAATGGTTGGAGATTGGATGAAGGGAGATATTATTGGCGCACAAAAAATGGGCATGAAGGCATGTTTAGCAAAGTACGGCCAACTTAACTCCTATACTACATCAATGTCTGATGCCTACCATAAAAAGAAGTATAAAGCAAAACCAGATTATGTACTAAAACAATTTAGTGATATAATCAAAGTTGTCGATACACTCAATAAATAGTCACTTTTTCTCTTTTTGTGTCACTACTATTATAAGGATGAGATGCGCTACTAGCTGCCATGAAAACACACGCTAGCAATATTGTACAACAATCTGTTAGCGCTAGCTTTTGGTTCTTTTATTTTTATTAAGCCCGAAATTTTTCCGGGTTTAAATTCATTCACTATTTAACTTGGTAAGATTTCGGTTGTAAAAAAGAAGAGCGAAAGCTATGGAAGTTTATATTGGGAATAACCCTACATAAACAAAGGAGGAAAATACCATGGCACCATTTACAACAATGAAACAGGACATCCCAACATCGGGATACAGATTAGTAGATAGATCAAGATCTCAATACAACGACTCGCTTGACATAGTAGAGATGAATATTGCAGGAGTAAAATTACGTAATAACACCCCGCTCGTTATCGCGGGACCCTGCACCGTTCATTCAAGAGAACAAACACTCGAGTTAGCAGACGCAGTTAAAGCTGCAGGAGCAGATATGTTTCGTGGTGGAGCATTTAAACCTCGCACATCACCATATGCATTCAAAGGGTTAG
>CAYOOY010000068.1:0-3085 GCA_964405725.1 uncultured Methanosarcinales archaeon
GATACGTATGGTAACGGCTGGTTGATTGTCTGCAGCTGTTGAAAATACCTGACTCTTCTTTGTTGGAATTGTAGTGTTTCTCTCAATTAATTGTGTAAATACGCCACCAAGTGTTTCGATTCCTAAACTTAGAGGTGTAACATCCAATAAAAGAACATCTTTTATGTCTCCAGCAATTACGCCTGCTTGAATCGCTGCACCCATAGCAACTGCTTCATCTGGATTAACGGATTTATCTCCTTCCTTATTGGTAACACGTTTTACCATTTCTTGTACTGAAGGAATTCGTGTAGATCCACCAACGAATATAATGTGATGAATTTTACTTGGATCCAAATTTGCATCTTTAAGTGCTTGCTTAACGGGAGTTTCCAAACGTCTTAAAACATCGGAAATAAGATCTTCGAATTTTGCTCTGGTTAATTCTTCCTTAATGTGTTTAGGTCCATTTTGATCTGCAGTAATAAATGGAATGCTTATTTCAACTTTTGTCTTTGAAGATAATTCGATTTTTGCTTTTTCAGCTGCATCTTTTAATCTCTGAACTGCTGTTGCGTCGGTTAACAAATCAATGTTAGTATTCTTTTTGAAATTACCTGCTAAATGCTCAATTATAATCTGATCAATGTCATCTCCACCTAAGTGATTGTCACCTGATGTGGATTTAACTTCAAAAATACCTTCACCCATTTCTAAAATGGAGACATCAAATGTTCCACCACCAAAGTCGAAGACTAAAATGGTTCTTTCTACGTTTTGTTTGTCCATACCATATGCAAGTGCAGCAGCCGTTGGCTCGTTAATTATACGAAGAACATTTAGACCTGCGATTTCACCGGCGTTCTTTGTTGCTTGACGTTCTGCATCGTTGAAATATGCTGGTACAGTAATAACAGCGTTTTTAACTGGTTGTCCCAGATATGCTTCAGCGTCTCGCTTAATTTTTTGTAGAACCATTGCTGAAACTTGTTCAGGAGTATATCCTTTACCATCAATTTCTATTTTTTCATTGGTTCCCATTTTACGCTTAATGGAACGAATAGTATGAAGTGGATCAACCATTGCTTGGTTTCGAGCAACTTGACCCACGATTATTTCTTCGTCTTTTATATGAACTACGGAGGGAGTAGTACGTGTTCCTTCAGCATTAGTAATTATAGTTGGTTTTCCTGCTTCTAACACAGCAAAAGCTGAGAAAGTTGTTCCTAAATCTATTCCGATTGTTGCACCGGACACTTTGTTTGTATTATTAGTATTTTTTTCTGTCATTTTGTATTCCTCGTCATGTATTTTTATTATTTTGTTTGTTTAGTACTTTGTTTGTTGTCATTATTTTTTTCATGTTTGGTAAGATCAATTTTACCTGCACTAATCTTAACTTTTGCACATCTCAAAACGGCACCATTTAGCATATATCCTTTTTGAAATTCCTCAATAATTATGTTTTCTTCATATTTGGAAGGTTGTTTAAGTAACGCCTCATGAAAATTAGGATCAAATTGTTGATTTGTGGTTGGAATAATTTGAACTTTGTTATCAGTTAGCATTGTTGAGAGCTGCGAATATATCAATTCAAGTCCTGCCACAAAATCTTGAGGGTTACTATTTGTATCTGCATTTTTGAGAGCCAATTCAAAGTTATCTAATACAGGTAAAATTTGAGTGATGATATCTTTAGCTGCATGCTTTTGCATTTCCTGCATGCGCTTTTCACTTTGTTTCTTATAATTCTCGAAATTTGCCTGCGTTCTTAGCAATAAGTCTTTTAACACTGATTGGTTAGTTCCGCCAGATACGTCGCCAGATGAGTCGGTATCAGCACATGTATTCTCTCCTTTACAAGAGACATTATTGCCACAATTATTTGAAATTTTTTTGTCTTTGTTATGTTTTCCCATGATCTTCACCTTGGCCAGTTACTTATTTTGTTGATCTTAAGTCGACCTAGTTGCCCTAAAACACAACTACTTTATAAATTTTTTGGAAAAAGTTTATTAATTTGAAGGTTTTAGGCAAATTATGTCCAAAAAAGTCACAATTGTCAAAGTTCGCAGAACAGCATCAGATAATATCAATAGAGACCTGCAATGGATTGGAAATTCACTAGGGTTATTTGGACTAAGAGACAAAGATAGTAGTTGCTTTAGAGTATTTATTACGCTTGTTAAGCGAGCCAAAAAAGAAGATGTGATTTCTTCAGATGATATTGCAAATAAGCTTCATTTATCACGAGGTACAGTTGTCCATCATTTGACCAAATTAATGAATGCAGGAATAGTTATTCGCGAGAGTAGAGGATACATACTTAGAGAAAGTAATATGCAAGCACTCATACGAGATATTAAACGAGATATCGACGCTATTTTTGAAGAAGTCGAGCAAGTATCTAAAGAGATTGACGATAAAATCGGATGAGAATCATAATCAATTCCTACTTTCTAAAAATTAATTCACCGACACATATAAATACAGTATAACCTTCTCTGTAGACGTGGAACTTAAAAAGAGGTTGATCATCGTAGCTGTTATTCTGTTAGTATTAGTTAATACAATTAATGTTATGACCATTGTTACAATAACAGGAAAAGCTTCTGCAAATACAGATTTATGTTTATCTTCAGCACCTAGCATTGAGACAATAGTTAATCAAACAACTAGAGCTGCAGTATTTCTTTCCACGCTTGCAAATGTATCAACTGTTTGCGACGAAATACTTCTATTTAATGCCTCAGTTACACCTTCTCTTACTTCATTTAATATGAGTAATTCAACAGGATGGATTAATTTCACGCCAGCAGAGGGAGAAGAAGGCACATATTTTGTCAATATATCGGTAGATAAAACAGGAAGAATAGATCATGAAAGTTTTTACCTAATTATTCAAGGAGTTGATCTTGATGAAGACAATGTTTCAGATTCAGATGATAATTTACTTTTTAATGAAACAGATATTAACACCACAGGAATAGACGATATTAATGTTACCGTAAATGGAGAGCCACTTAATGCAACATACAACGTTTTTTTAATTTTTATTTTATCTGTTTGATCTACACCCTTGCTAAATTTGACTCATAATTTCTCA
>CAYOOY010000069.1:0-2878 GCA_964405725.1 uncultured Methanosarcinales archaeon
TATGGGTTTCCAACTCATTCAACTAATCCGTATAGACGAGAAAGAATACCTCGGCCAAGAGGAAGATTAAAAGAACATAGAGGTCATTAGATTTCTGCTTTAAGAGCAAACGTTTCAGTTTTTACGATTTTCACATTAACTTTTTGTCCAAGAGAAAAATCTCCCTCAACAATTACGGGTTTATACGCAAGATTTCTTCCAATCCACTGATTCTCTTTTTTTCCTTTCTCATCAAGTATTATTTCTCCTTTCCAATGTAGCCATTTTTCATTTTGCAAGCGAGATATATTATGAAATATATCTGTAAGAGAGGACGATCTCTTTTTGACGATTTCTCCTGGAAGTGGTTTAAGTGTTGCTGCTAGCGTATCTGGCCTTGGCCAGAATCTACTAATATTGATTGAATCAAACGCGTGTTTTCTAACTAGTGAAAGTGTGTCATAGAATTGGTCATCCTTCTCTGTTGGGTATCCAACAATAATGTCTGTCATTATGTTTAAATGGGGTATTTGTGTTTTGAAATCATGTAGTGTTGAATTGAATTCTTCTACTGTGTATGGTCTTTGCATATCTTTTAGAACTGAATTGTTTCCGGATTGAAGAGGTAAATGTAAGAATTTGAATATTTTTGGATGTTTGTATATTGTTATTAGTTGATCTTTAATTTTGGGCATATGATCTGGATTTCCCATTCCCACACGAATCATAAAATCTCCTTCTAGCTTTGTTAGATGCTCTAGAAGTTCAGCAATATTTGTACCAATATCAAATCCATAGCAAAATGTATCTTGTGAAGTCAACCAAATTTCTTTTACTCCTTCTTTGATTGCGTGTTTTGCTTCTTGAAGTATATTGGCAATCGGGTAGGATTTTAAATTGAATCTTGCTGATTTAGTTTTACAAAATGTACATGCGCCTAGGCACCCAACATTGATTTGAATAATACCAATTACTGGATTTTTTCTAATTCTTGGAAGATTTAATGGAGGAACTTCTCCGTGTTCTAAGAGATGTACAATGTTATCGTTTAATGCTTCTTCAACCACTTCAACAATATTGTGAAATTGCCTTGTCCCTACAAGTGAAAAGGGTTGTAGAATTGGATTAAGAGGATCTGATTGTGGGATACATCCAGCAATAATGATTGTTTTGTATGGATGTTCTATTTTTATGTGTTCTAGATGTCTATAAAATGCTGATTCGCTTGGTCCTTTGACGCTGCATGTGTTGAATATGACAATATCAGAACCTTCGATTTCTTTTGCTTGAGTAAAATCTGCTTTTGTAAGAAGTCCTGCCATCTGCTCGGAGTCCGAGAAATTATGACTACAGCCTGCTGTGTGGATGTAAAATGACGTCATGTGTGATTTTTGGAAGAATCGTTTAAAAATTTATTGTCTGTTAATAAAAATAAAGCTCAATTAGTAAAGATTGTGACATATCGCAGTTAATTTTATATAGCATCAATTATCTAAGCTTCCTAAAACATACAGAAGGTGGTTATATACACGAAAATTTTTTTTTCAAGATTTTCAGTGTCTTTTACCCGGAGGATTCAAGATGACTATAGTTAAAATAAGTTTATTCAAAGTACACGCTGAGCGTAATGTAGATGTAAAAGGTGGACAAGTAAATATTAAAAATAACGTTTCTATTACCAATGTTGAAGATTTAGATTTTGGTGTTCCTGGAAAAAATGGTCTTAAATTCACATTTAATTTTACCTGCTTATATCAACCAGAGTTGGGTAATATTGAAGTGCATGGCCAAGTAATATTTGCTGGAGATGAAGAAACAATCAAAGCAACTCAGGATAGTTGGAAAGCCGATAAAAAAATTCCACTTCCCGTAATGAGAGAAGTTGTTAATGCTGCTTTGCATAAAGGAAATATTCAAGCAATTAAAGTTAGTGAAGAAGTAAATTTACCTTCTCCTCTACCTCTTCCTAAGGTGAATCCGGAACCTGCAACACCAGAAGATGCTGCTCCGGCTGCTCCTGCAAATGATGCAGAACCAGCGCAACCACCACCAAAAGAAGAGTAAATTAATTTTACTTTATTTTTTCTTAGTTTTTTATTACTACTTGGTGTGGTATTTGTCTTCAATTCTGAATGGGTGGACATAACTTTTATATAACAGCAAACCAAAAAAAAATCGCAATGCACGCAATTAAACTAAAAGTAATGGAAGCGGTACAAGATGATGTCAATAAAGGCGTTGTTAAGATAGATTCCTCATTTATGAAACAAATTGGTGTTAGTGTTGGTGATGTGGTGCGTATCAAAGGTGAGAGGGACACTGCAGCTATAGTTGATCGAGCATATCCTGGCGATATTGGTCTTAATATTGTGAGAATGGATGGTAATGTTCGACGAAATGCTAAAACGTCTATTGGTGAAATGGTTACCATTACAAAAGCTGAAACTAAACCTGCAACAAAAGTTTCAATTGCACCCGCTCATAAAGGTGTTATGATTAAAGCATCTTCTCAATTATTCAAACAAGGTTTAATGGGAAAAGCGCTTATGAAAGGAGATATAGTTTCTTTAGGTCGAGCTCGACGACGTTCTGGTGATATTAATGACATTTTAAGTATGATGGAATCACAATTTGCGGGATTTGGGTTTGGTGATATTAAATTTGTAGTTGTAGATACGCATCCTCGAAAAGAAATATGTATTGTGAATGAAAAAACGGAAGTTGATTTTAACCCACATCCAGTTGAATTAAAAGATGAAGAATCCCTTAGTTTGGGAATTAACTATGAAGATATTGGTGGGTTATCCGAGGAAATTACAAAAGTGAGAGAAATGGTTGAATTACCTCTTAAACACCCTGAGATTTTTGAAAAATTAGGTATTGAGCCGCCAAAAGGAGT
>CAYOOY010000070.1:0-2860 GCA_964405725.1 uncultured Methanosarcinales archaeon
GTGGTGGTGGTGCTTGTGGTACAACATCTGAATGAAAAGAAATGCCGTCAAAACAAAAAGAAGAACCAATTTAGCCAGAAGTAATTGACCCAATGGAGAATGTACAATGAGCCCACCACCAGATCGAAAAAGACGACGAGATAATAATCAACGTAGAGAATATCGTCCAATGCCAAAAAATATGCGATGGGGAATTGCGCACATCTACGCTACATACAATAATACAATAGTTACAGTTACAGATATCACAGGAAGCGAAACAATTGCACGAGCATCAGGTGGACAAGTCGTAAAAACAGATCGATTAGAATCTTCACCAGGAGCAGCAATGGGTTGCGCTAAAAAAGTTGCAGAATTATGTAGAGAAAAAGGAATTAATGGTCTTTATATTCGTGTAAAAGCGCAAGGTGGTCATAGTGGACGTAAAAATCCAGGACCAGGCGCGCAAGCAATCATTAGAACACTTTCACGAATTGGTATGCGAATTGGTAAAATTGAAGAAGTAACACCAGAAGCTCACAACGGATGTCGAGCAAAAGGTGGAAGACGAGGTCGTAGAGTATAATGGCACTAAAACTTTCAAAAATTGCAGAACATAAAGGCAGAAATACACTTACATTTCTTATCAAAGGAAGCGATGTAGTATTTGCAAATACTATTCGCCGATTAATTTTGGAAGAAGTACCAACTTTAGCGGTAGAAGAAGTGTATTTTAAAGATAATTCTTCAGCATTATATAACGAAATGCTTGCACTAAGATTAGGTTTATGCCCAATCAAAACTGATCTAAGCACATACGAATTACCAAAATCACAAGCAGATATTGATGAAAAAAGTGCACGTTGCACATTGCAATTAACACTTAAAACATCTGCAAATGGCTATATTCTAGCAGAACAAGCAGTAAGTGCAGATCCAAAATGTACCTTTGCACAACCTAAAATGCCTCTTGTAAAACTATTACCTAAACAAAAAATCGATCTTAAAATGCTCGCAGTTCTAGGTCAAGGTAAAGATCATACAAAATGGTCACCAGGAATGGCAGTGTTTAGACACGAACACAAACTAAAAGTAGGTAAAGTTCAAAATCCAGATCTCTTAAAAGAAAATTGCACAGATGGTGTATTTACAATTAAAGATAGTAAAGTAACAGTTAACGAAAAAAACGTTGCTGCAAGTAAATTACTTGAATATTATGCTGAACTTGACGAAGGAATTAGCGTCGAACAAACAGGAAACATCATATTTACTGTTGAGAGTTGGGGACAGTTAAAAAATAAAGAAATGCTTACGCAAAGCGGTATAATTCTAAAGCAAAAAGCTGAAGAATTAGTAACATTACTATAACATGGCACGAACAGGACCAACAAATGTAGAACTAACAGAGTTTTTGCAAGTGTTAGCTCCAAAAACAGTATCATCACCATTTTGGAAACGTATTTCTAAAGATTTACAAAAAGCAACTAGGCAACGAAGAACAGTTAACGTCTATAAAATTCAAAAATACTGCAGAGATAACGAATCTATTGCGGTTCCAGGAAAAGTACTTAGCGTCGGGGAAATTAATAAAAAAGTAACAGTAGCAGCTCTTAGTTTTTCAAAAGGAGCACGTGAAAAAATTGAAAAAGCGCAAGGTAGAGCAATTCCACTATCACAATTATTTGAAGAAAATCCAGACGCTAAAAATGTGAGGATATTAGGATGAAGATATACAACGGCGATGGCGTACTATTAGGTCGATTAGGCTCAATAGTTGCAAAACAAGCACTATTAGGCGAAGAATGCGTAGTTATTAATTGCGAAAAAATCCTTATTAGTGGATCAAAATTCGTAACATTCAAACGAGAAAAAGATAGACGTCAAAAATTCACCTACCCTCTTAAAAGTCCTAAAATGCCAAGAATACCAGATAGGTTCGTACGCAGATCCATTCGTGGTATGCTTCCTCATAAACAAGAGAGAGGCCAATTAGCATTCAAACGAATAATGTGTTACGCAGGTGTTCCTGCAGAATATGAAGGAAAGGAATCAATTACAATCGAAAACGCAAAAGCAAGTAAATTACCAACTCTTAAAAAAATAAGTGTTGGTGAATTATGTAAGACACTTGGTGGAAAAGCATGACAATACAATCACAAGGAAAACGAAAAAGGGCAGTTGCAAGAGCTTCAGTCTCAAAAGGAACAGGAAAAGTTCATATTAATGGTGTAATCTTAGATAACTTTAGCACACAAGTTAATAGATTACGTGTAAATGAGCCCTTATTGCTAGCAGGCGATAAAGCTGCCAAAGTAGATATTAGAGTTCATGTTCACGGTGGTGGCGTCAATGGGCAAGCAGATGCAGTTAGATTAGCAATTGCACGAGCGCTTGTACAACACGACTCATCCCTTAAAAAAACATTTGACGAATACGATCGTCTTCTGCTTGTTGCAGATGTACGTAGAAAAGAAGCATGTAAGCCAAACGATAGTAAGGCACGTGCAAAAAGACAGAAATCATACAGGTAAAATAATATGTTAGTCCCAATACGATGCTTCAGCTGTGGAAAACCCATTGCTGACAAATATGAAGAGTACAAGGAATTCGTAGACAAAGGTATGGATGCTAAACAAGCCTTAGATAAGGTAGACTTAGAACGATACTGCTGCAGATCAGCTATTTTAGGAACTGTTGAATTAATTGACCTTGCAGGCGAATTCAGACGCGCATAAAATTATTCTTTTTAATTACTTTTTTTAATTTCACTAAATCAAATATTGACCACAATTTACTAAAACAAAACTTTTAATCAATACTTATTTTTTAAAATGTTCCTCGTGGTCACTTGAAAGTAACATCTCCACAAAAAATTTATAAA
>CAYOOY010000071.1:0-2823 GCA_964405725.1 uncultured Methanosarcinales archaeon
CAGGATGTGTCTCTTCAACAACTAACGCTTCAAGTGCTCCATCATTATTCGTATCATATGCGTAGACATTGCGTGAAATACCGCTTGCGTCAACTTGCGCAAAATGAGCTACACTAAATGCATGTGCTCTACTAGCCGGCTTAATTTCCCACGTGTGTACAACTTGATCACCAGTTGGTGTGACACCTGAAGGAAAATTCACAGGCATATATCCCTCTTCTCTAACCTTGTAGTGAAATCCAACTTTAGCAGTTAATGAATCACTATATGTTGGAGGAGGTGTAGATGGACCGGGATCCCATGGAAGTGTCGGTACAATTGGATCTACTTTTTTTGTTTTTTTAGGTTTTGGATCTTTAGAAGGAACTGGAGTAGGACTGCAATAATTAAATGCAAGAGCTCCAGCAAGGAGTACACCACAAATTGCAAGTCCAGCTATACGTTGCCTTTTGATCTCTGTAGGAGTATAGGGGTTAGGAAGCTGTTGGTTCTCAGGAGTCTCAGGGTTGTCAGGAGTTTCAGGATTCTCAGGAGCTGGATCTTCAGCTGGTTCACGATTGTTGTAGGGATTCCATGCCATACAAAGCAAAAACTAAGAATTCTTTATAAATTTTGTTATTATTATTGAGTAAAAACTATTTGTTCTCTGAAGAACTACTTGAATACTCAGTATATCCTGTTTTCCCACATACTTTTCTACCCTTATGATTTGCCATAAAATCGCCAGGAGATTTAGGAGAAAATGTATTTTTTCTAACCAAAGTTCCAGAACTTACATTGTATAATTTATGTAAATGTCGTGGTTTTTTAGCCGCTTTTTCCTTTTTTCCTTTACTTTGAACTTTCTTTGCCATTATGCTGCATCCTCTGTTTTTTCTTCAGTTTTAGCGTCTTCCTTTGGCTCTTCAGCCTTCTCCTCTACTTTAGGTTCCTCAACTGGAGCTTCCTCAACCTTTGGCTCTTCTGCCTTCTCTTCAGCTTTAGGTTCTTCTTTAGCCTCTTCAGCTTTAGCTTCCGTAGCTTTCGCTTCTTCCTCTTTTTTAGCAGCTGCAGCTTCATCAGCTGCCTTTTTTTCTTCAGCAGCCTTCTTTGCAGAATCCTCAGCTTGTTTACGCAAAAACTTTGTACTCATTTCAATTTTTGTACGTGAATCAGCATCTTTGTAGCCAACAGCTGAGAACGTTGCAACCTTCTCACCAAAATTAGTACTAATCTGTTTAATTATGATATTTTTTTCATCTAAGCTTAATTTCTTTGCAAGGTCACTTTGTACCGTGCTATTACTTGGTGTAGCATCATCAAATGTGATGGTTCCACTAACTTCAACTCTATGTAATAAGGAATTTTCCTGTTTATTTTCGATTTTAAGTTCCATTGTTAACTCACTTTAATAGCATATTCGCCCTTTTCAGTAAAACCCATTTTTTTGGCAATTTCACTTCGTTCAGGATCAGCAATGAAAATACGACCCTTCCAATTATCAGTTAGAGGATCACTTCCCTTGTTTCCTTTTTCATCAACGAATTTTTTTGTCCGCTTATTTACTTTACGACGAGCCATCTTATTCTTTTTTCTCCTTCTTTACTTCTTTTTTCACTTCTTGATCTTGAAGCCATTCTAATTTACCTAATCCTTCTTGTCTCATAGTAAGACCAATTTTAGGATTATTAAGATCTTTATAACTTACAGCAATTATACGTGCTTTACAGATATCGCCAACTTTAACAGTTCGACCTGTTTTTTTACCCATAAGAACTTTCTCTTTACTAAATGAGACGAAGTCATCCATACTCTGTGAAATGTGTACCATCCCTTCAACGCCACCAATATCTAAGAACGCTCCAAAATCTGTAATATCACGAATTTTTCCATATACTAATTCATTCATTTCAGGTTTGTATGCAAGTAATTCAAACACAGTTTCATAATACCCTGCGCCATCACCAGGTACAATTACTCCCTCTTGAATATCACCAACATCAATTACATTAACAACAAATCCAAGTTCTTGAGAAATGAAATTTTCATATGATGTTCTAACATTATGAAGCACTGCCTCGCGCTGAGGCATATTAAACATGCTTGGAGGCACCCGTATATGGTCTTTGACTTTAACTTTGTAAAACATTGAAGAGTATTTTCGCTGCTCTGTTTATAAAAGTTTCTGTGATCTACTCACGAAGGTCTTATTTTCACGCCCAAAACTTATTTAAACACATATTTCTTACTTGTTTCAAAGAGGTGATTTAATATGAATTATATTGCATTATTAGTAACGGCAATTGTTGGTTACATTATTGGAGCTCTATGGTATTCCCCATTACTATTTGGAAAGCTGTGGTGCAAACTTTCAGGGTTTACCAAAAAAGATATGAACAAAGCAAAAAATGATGGAAAAATGTGGATACGGTATGTAACCATGTTTGTATCAACATTGATTATGACGGCAGTGCTTGCAATTTTTACAGCAGGCGAGACAACTTTTAACGGTGGTGCATTGATTGGTGGGTGGATCTGGCTAGGATTTTTAGCAACAACAATGCTTGGCATGGTATTATGGAACAATAAACCGTTTAAATTATACGTCGTCATGACAGGTCATTATTTGGTAGCTCTTGTCATAATGGGAGGAATGCTTGGAGTCTGGAGATAATTTTTTTTTATTTTCTTGACTTCCTAAATACTTATATTTCATTAGCATCAAATCATTGGTATGCGTAAAAAATTTGTTGAGTTGCAAGAATACTTAGATGTTCTTGAAAAGAAGAAATTCATGACATGGATTGATACGATCAAAGTATCACATATTTTTGTATTATGGAT
>CAYOOY010000072.1:0-2743 GCA_964405725.1 uncultured Methanosarcinales archaeon
GTTGCTCAGAATTTATACAAAACTAACTTCAATACCAACAGGACAATGATCACTGCCCATCACGTCCTTTAGAATAAACGAATTCTTCAACTGCTTTCGCAACGAAGGAGATATCAAAAAGTAATCAATACGCCAGCCAATATTCTTACTTCTAGCAGAGAACATATAACTCCAATATGAGTAATGCCCGCCTTCTTTTTCAAACTCACGAAAGGTATCAATGAAACCCGACTTCAACAGATTCTCAAATCCGTCGATTTCTATTTGTGTGTACCCTGCAGTTTTATTATAATTAGACTTTGGATTCTTCAAATCTATCTCTGTATGAGCTACATTCAAATCCCCGCAGACAATTACAGGTTTTTTCTCTTCTAATTTTTTTAGATATTTCAAAAAATCAGCATCCCATGTTTTTCTATATTCTAATCTAACAAGTCCTCTTCCCGAATTTGGTGTATACACAGTTACAAGATAATATTTGTCAAATTCAACTGCTATTATTCGTCCTTCCTTATCATGCTCTTCAATTCCCATATCATAATGAACTGAAATGGGCTTATGTTTTGAAAAAACCGCGGTTCCGCTATATCCCTTCTTCTCAGCAGAATTCCAATAATGGTGTGGGTAATCACTAAGCACGATATCTACCTGATCAGGATGCGCTTTTGTTTCTTGAATACATAATATGTCGGGTTTCTCATTCTTAACGAAATCAAGAAATCCCTTCTTCACACACGCCCGAATGCCATTTACATTAAAAGAGATTAGTTTCATATTTGTAGCTTTTAGATACCGTAGTATAAAAGAGTTATCTTTTTCTACCCTTAATAATAATATACGTCCACAGGAACCCACGCTTCTTTCTCACTGTTACGTTAAAACCAGCTTTAGAGAACATTTTTTTCAACTTCTGCTCATCTCGAATCCACGCAACGTTTGGAATGAGATGAAAAAATTTATCGTAATCAATAAATAACACTTCACCATTTTTTCTCACATTCTTAGCCAAATCTGAAATCACTTTTTGAGGTTTTTGTAAGTATGATAAAATTCCGGTTGAAATGAGTGTATCTACTTTTTGAACTTTAATTGAAAAAGATGTAAGAGACGAGCTATGCTTACTTTCAATATGATTCTGTTTATTGAATCTTTTTTGATGAATCTGAGAATTGTGTTTTACATAATCAACTGCAATAATTTTTTTTGCATGTCTCATTCGATGAGTTAGAGTGCCAAGAGCTGAGCCAAATTCGAGGACAACTTTATTTTTTATTTGTACAAGTTGTGGAATACGTCTATGATAACTAAATGGAAATAATACGTGCTCACCCCACGAAAGGGGTTTAGAGAGAAATTGATTTACCTTCAAAATAACCGGCGCATCATAGTACATCTCAATTAAGAAGTAGAGAGGAATACCTAAAAACAACAATGACAATATAATACGTAATATCTCCCATGCGTTTTCTGTATGCGTTAACCACATGCCAATTAATAATATCATAATTAAAGCCACGACAATAGGACCACTTTTTCCAAAAGGAACTGTATAATGGCGTTTCAAATTTGGCTTCTTATAGCGAAGTACAACAACACTAAGTAGAACCATTGCATATGCAATCAAGACAATTGGGACAAGTAAATGAAGCATCGTTGTGTAAGATCCTGCTCCTACAAATACAAGAATTGTTGTAAGAATTGCTTGAAACATAATTGCTTTATGTGGTGTACCATTTTTTGTATGAATCTCACCAAATTGTGTTAAAAATAATTTATCCTGCGCCATTGCAAGTAGCAATCGAGGAGCTGATACCACCCATCCAGCAACTGAACCAATTATTGCTAAATAGACAAGTATAGCAAAGACATCACCACCAATTACGCCATAATGTAATATTCCTAAATCACTAAGTGGTGTTGCACTTGCTCCAAATGTTTTCCATGGAATAACACCCATAGAAGTTATAACAAATACTAAGCAAATAATTGCGATAATAACTGTTCCCCAAATTAATGCTTTTGGCATTACCTTCTCACCATCTTTAGTTTCTTCTGCTAAGAATGTTGCAGTTTCCCATCCAAAAAACGTCTCTGCAATTAAAAAGATAGTAAGCAATATTGATGACATGGGAAATACAAAAAAGGGTGAAAAATTCCCGACTTGCAATTTAAATATTCCAGGAATTGCAAGACCTAAAATAGTAGCTAATGTAATAAATGCAAATGTCACAAGCATGGTTGCACTTGTCTGCATCCCACGAAATGCAATATAATTAAACGCAACGACAAAAATTAAGGATAAGAATACTTTGGTTAATGGAGCACTTGCAGGAGTCAAATATTGAATTGCACCAACAACAAGCATTGCAATTGTAATATTTCCTGCTAAAATAGTCATCCATCCTATAAGAAATGAAGTGAACCGTCCGTATGCCTGTTTACAGTATTCATAAATTCCACCTGCTTTTGGAAACATGCTTACTAATTCACCAAAACACATTGCAACATATATTGAAATAAATGAGAGTAAAAGCCACGAAACAATTGAAGCAGGTCCAGCACTTTTGGCACCAACTGCTGGGAGAAAAAAGATACCTGTACCCATAATTGAATTAATTGTAATAAGAAGTATTGCTTTGTAGCTTAACACCTTCTTTAATTGAGCCATGCTCTAAAGAATATTTTAGGGTATATAAAATTTCGTGCGTAGCGTGCTATTTCAACCCCTTAATTTTAACAGTAT
>CAYOOY010000073.1:0-2671 GCA_964405725.1 uncultured Methanosarcinales archaeon
AAACGGCATAGATGCGGATTCAAACCAGCAATCAAATACTTCTGGGATACGTGTGAGAATTTTTCCAGTTTCAGGATCTTTTATTTGTACATGATCTATACTATGTTTATGTAAATTGATATCATCTGGTACTGGTGAAGTTGCACATTCTTGCAATTCTTTTATGGACCCAATGATTTTTACTATTTTTCCATCTTCGCTTTTCCATACAGGAATTGAAGATGCCCAGAATCGATTACGAGAAATATTCCAATCAGGAGCAGTTTCTATATTATGTTTGAATCCACCCATTTGTAAATGTTTAGGATGCCACTTAATTTTTTCATTTAATTTTAAAAGTCTTGGTTTTACTGATTGAACATCAATAAACCATGAAGGAATTGGGTTGTAAAATAGTGGAACATCATATCGAGGAGAGTAGGGATAAGGGTGCGTATACGTTTGCGCTTTTAGAAGAATCTTGCGTGAATCTAAGTCTTCTAGAACTTTTGGATCCAATTTTTTAAAGAAAAGACCTTGCCAATCATGCAGATCAAAAATCATTTTTCCTTGATCGTCAAGGTGTGTTAAAAATGGTAATTTGAATTTTTTTATCATCTCATAGTCAAATTCCCCATATGGTGCCATGTGAACAAGACCAGTTCCATCTTCATCGTTTACTTCTGATCCAGCATCAATTACATACCATCCCTTTTTGGATGGATCTTCAACAGGTAAATCATATAATCGTTCATATTCAAGGCCAATTAATTCTTTAGGTAATACTTCTTCTTCACCATCTCGATCTTCAAATACTGTCTCAACTAATGAACGGGCCATGATGTATTTCTTCCCCTCTTTGAGAACTTTTACATAATCTAATTCACTATTAATTGCAATTGCAACATTAGCGAGAAGTGTCCATGGTGTCGTTGTCCATGCAACTAAATATTCATTTTTGGTTCCTTTCACTTTGAATGCAACTGTTGCAGTTTTTTCGGTAACAGTTTTGTAACTATTATCCATTTGAATTTCGAATTTACTAATGGGGGTTTGCGATTTTGGACAAAATAAAAGAACTTTTCTTCCCTCGTAAATATGTTTTTTTTCATATAATGTTTTAAACGCCCACCACACAGATTCGATGTACGTATTATCCATTGTTTTATACGAATTATCAAATTCTATCCATTTTCCTAACCGTGCAACGCGCTCTTTCCAATCTTTAGCGTATGTAAGAACTTTTGATTGACAATAATTGTTAAATTTCTCAACACCATATAATTCAATTGCTTCTTTACCTGATACTCCTAAATCTTTCTCGCCAATTGCTTCAAGTGGAAGACCATGACAATCCCATCCCCATCGTCGCTCAACGCGAAATCCTTTCATGGTCCAGAATCTGCAGAAAAGATCTTTGCTAATTAATCCAAGCATATTGCCATAATGTGGAAGACCAGTTGCAAAAGGTGGTCCATCGTAGAAAATATAACGTTTAGCTTTTGGACGTTGATCTACGGATTTATGAAATATGGAATTTTCTTCCCAAAATTGTAATATTTCGAGTTCAGGATTCATAGTTGTGAGGATATACTGATTTATTTATATACTTGTTGGATGATTTAGAGTAATTGTATGCGCTTTTTTGCATCAATAGAAATAATTTTATCTTCTTCAAGTTGAGTAAGGATCACATTTACTTTAGGTCTTGAGATGTGCATAACATGCTGATATAATTTAATACGTTTAATTGATTTCTTTTTTCTAATTACATCAATTACTTGTTTTGTTAATTCTGGATTTTGTTTTATTTCTTTTTTATGTTGCGAATGTGGTTTTTTATGCTCGTGACGCATTATTTTTTTAAATTTTCTAAGAGATCCATATTTTTTCCAATTTCGCGCGAATCGATAAATCGCATAACCAATTATGAGTCCTGCAATTATGTACTTAGGTGCTAGATAATATGTCATTTGAGATTCTTAGTAGGTTTGTTTTACTATTTAAGTTCTTCTCAGACCAAAATCTTTATAAATAAACTTATTATAAGTTTATTGTAAACTTGTCATATATTTATTTTGTGGATAAAGTACAGGCGCAAGGTGAGAAACAACGAAAAGTTCCCGTGCCACGAAAGTTTTGGCTAGATTTTCCTATCAACTCGTTTGTAAAAATTTCTTTACTTTCTAATCCTACTATATTCTACGTTGATAAAGTTCTTGCTCAAGGTACAAAGCAAAGGCGTATTCCTATCCCACAAAAATTCTGGAAATTATTTGACATTGATGATACAGTTCGAGTAGATATTATGAAGGTGAGTAAGAAGAAAAAATGAATACACAAAAAGGAATTTATTTATCATTTTCCATTTTGCTAGTTACTGCATTATTCTTATTCTCTTTTCAAAGTTCGAGTGAGAATCTTATTACTGGTGCAGCTATTGGAACTCCTCTCGAAGAGTTAGCTAGAAATGATATGATAACTAAGGGAGTTATCCAAGGTGATATTCAAATCATGGCGGCACCTTCTGTAGATTCTCTAATCTTAAATTCAACAGATCCAACTTCAAATGATACAAATCAAAATATCACTGCATATGTCACAGTAAGCGACGGTGATAGTGACCCCGTTAAAACGATTTACAACTGGTTTGTTAATGATACGTCTTTGACTGTTCTTAATATGCCTTTTG
>CAYOOY010000074.1:0-2050 GCA_964405725.1 uncultured Methanosarcinales archaeon
ATTTAAAGGAATAATTTCGTCATTCGTCCAAAATATTATTTTGGATCAACTCGTTCATACTCAAGCTTAATTGAGCACACATTTTGAAATTGTACTTGTTGGAAGCGTTTGGTTTATAAAGCTTTCTGTATCGTCGACTAAAGATTGGCCTTTAGAGGTAGATATTGGGTAAAAATTGCCAAAAATACATGAAAAAATTCAACAAACTACAAAAAAAGACCATTAAAAAAACAAAAAATATAAAATACAAAAAGATATTGGTAGGTTAATGAATGATTCTACAAAAGATTCTATAAAAAAGGAGACACAGACAAAAAGTCATAAGAAAAAAAAGTCTCCAAAAAATCCCTTTGATGACTTTTTGGAAGAATTAGAAGGATATGATGATGGGTGTGAAGCGCCTTCTCCAATAATTAGTTCAGGATATTAAATGAATGATGTAAAACCAAGAAAGGTAAAAGAAACGTGTTGTGAATCTTTCAAAACACCAAAGGGTAGATGTTATACGTGCCCTCAAACCCCAGAATATAAAGATCCAGACGAAGAATATTTTATGTGACTACTCTTTATCAAATTCTTCTTGATCTTCTAAGTAATGATCTTTATGAAAAAAACCTTCTTGTAAACTTAATCCATGTGCAACATATGGACTTCGCCATTGTTGTAAAATAGAAAGATCTTGTGTGTATAAAAAACCCGTTTCAATCGCTTTTTGTAATGTATTTCTAAGAGCAATAAGATATTCTCCATACGTTTGTGAAGTGCCATTAAGCATTTCTCTTGGCATTAAATTAGGTTGTAAATATTCACCAGGATCAGCAACACTATAAGAATGTAAATGAGGATTTTGTTCGAGTAGTTCATCAATTATCCAGATGTCGGATTCCATCATCTCTTGCATTGGGGGATCCACTTTGAACTCTAAATTTTCCATTGAGCGTTAGATGAATCGCTCATATTTAATACTTACTGATATACTTACTCTATGATAGTAAGTTAGTTTGTCAAAGAATCAAGTGGACTTTCAATGTTTAGTAATTTCAAGTTGGCAATGTGTGTATATATCATTGTTGTTTCAATATCTTTATGACCTAAAATTGGTTGAATATCAGTTGCAGCATACCCATTTTGGGCTAAGTGAGTTGCAAATGAATGACGAAGTGTATGTGGATGAACATGTTTTTGTAAATTAGATTTTTTTGCTGCTTTTTTAAGAATTACACGAATGGTACTTGCACTCATTTTATTTCCTTTATTTGAAAAAAGATATTCACTTTTGTTTTTATTTTGTACATACTCTTTTATTTGAGTTTGAATTGATTGAGCAATAATAAAAGGTCTATCTTTATTTCCCTTCCCTTGTCTAATCCAGCCTTGTAAATGTATTAAATCAAGATCTTTAATTTTTAAATTCAACAATTCACTAACACGCATTCCTGAGGAGTATAACAGAGAAATCATAAGATAATGTTTATTATTATGTATCACACTAAGAAGTTTTACAATTTCATTTTTTTCTAAATATGTAGGAAGTCTTTTTTGTTGTTTAGCAATAGGAATTCTTACTGCGCATTTTTTATTAAGAACGTTACCATAAAAATATTTTATTGCACTTACATGAACATTAATAGTATTATAAGATTTGTTCCACAAAATTAATTGATCAATATATGATTCAATATTTTTGGTTGTTATTTTTCGCGGGTCAATATTATAGATTCCAAAGAATTTTGTTAATGCATGATTATAAGTCTCAATTGTCCTAGGACTATAGTTTCTTCTTTTTCCATCACGTATCATTTTTTCAAACACCCACTCATGTTTCACAGTACAAATTTGCTTTAGTGATTTATAACCATTGCCCACACTTGACCAGTGACCAGTGCGACATACAGATCACAGAACAACAACTATAGCAACAACAGTTATGCTGTAATTAATTATGCAATATTTCACCATTTCAGACCCTGTACCTCCAAACTCCACATAAGTAGTGTTAGCCAAAATTTTTACACTGCCCTTACGTTTGCCACGACGGTAAACCTCTACT
>CAYOOY010000075.1:0-1684 GCA_964405725.1 uncultured Methanosarcinales archaeon
CGTTGCAGTAATTGTTTCCCACGCAGTTTATATTCATCAATTTCAAACAATTCACTGGTGTTTGCTTGTTTTAATACTTCATCTTTTTTTATCCTTGGCATATTTGTTTGAGACAAAGATTTCTAATAAACCAATTCTATATTATATTCATAAGTTCTTCATTAGTCAATACTATGCATCATAAAGTTTTCATAATAGATGAAAACACCGTAATTACGGGATCATTTAATCCATCAAATAATGGTGACAAACGAAATGATGAGAATCTTATAATACTTAGAGACAAAGAAATAGCCAAATTATATCTAGAAGAATTTGAATACGTATATGGGCAAGCAACCTCCCCACTTCAATAAAACTTAAAAACCACTTAGTGCTTCAAACACTCAGTAAAAAGGGATGTAAGATGGATACGTATATAGAGCAGGCACAACCGCCACAAGCACAGGAAATTTCTCACTCAAAAGCGAATGCTGATGTAGACGCAGAACTACGACGACTAATTGAATCACAAACTACCAAAATCAAAGTAATTGGATGCGGTGGCGCTGGGAATAATACAATTAATCGTATGTCAGAAGTTGGCATCAAAGGTATTCGCACTATTGCAATCAATACTGATGCGCAAGATCTTCTCTATACTTCAGCTGATCAAAAGCTACTTATCGGCAAAGAATTAACTCATGGTCTTGGTGCAGGTTCAAATCCAAAAGTAGGAGAAGAATCAGCAAAAGAAAATGAGCATGATCTCAAAAAGATTCTCGTTGGAGCTGATATGATTTTTATCACATGTGGTCTTGGCGGTGGTACAGGAACCGGTTCAGCACCTTTTTTAGCAAAGTTAGCCAAAAAAATGGGAATCATGAGTGTTGGCATTGTTACTATTCCATTTACAATGGAAGGATCTCATCGATACGAAAATGCACTTATTGGACTTGAAAAATTAGAACAAAGTGTAAATACATTAATTGTTATTCCAAACGAAAAACTCTTAGAATTAGCACCTCATCTTCCTCTACAAACAGCATTCAAAGTTGCTGATGAAATATTAACAAATTCCGTCAAGGGAATTGCGGAATTAGTAACACGAACTGGTCTTGTAAATCTTGATTTTGCGGATGTAAAAGCAATCATGGGCCAAGGTGGCGTTGCAATGATTGGAGTTGGTGAATCAGATTCTGATAGTCGTGCTGAAGAATCTGTAGATAAAGCGCTTGCAAATCCATTAATTGATGTCGAAATTACTGATGCTACTGGCGCATTAATCAATATCTCTGGTGGTGAAGATTTAACCCTAGATGAAAGTCGACAAATCGTTGAAAAAGTATCCAATAGTCTTGATCCAAAAGCAAAAATTATTTGGGGTGCTCAGATATACAAAGATCTTGAGAGAACAGTTCGCACAATGATAATTATTACGGGAGTTAGTTCAGATCAAATTTTTGGTGAAGATAATAAACTCTACACACGAAAGAAAGATGCAATTGAAAACGAGTTAGGAATAGACTTCGTTAATTAATAATCTTTAATTTTTTGAGCAATATTATGCTCAGCTCTACTTTTTGTATACATTGCTGAATGTGTGTCAAAAAGATCTTCTGCTCGATGTGCAGGAATGTCACCGCTATAATGTAATACTTTTCCTTCAGGAACAATAACAATTCTACGTGCAGGATGTGTCTCT
>CAYOOY010000076.1:0-1526 GCA_964405725.1 uncultured Methanosarcinales archaeon
CGTACTTTTCAACTATAAATTTTATAAAAAAAGCCAGTAAATTCATACTATGAACATAGAAGGAATTCTTAAAACAGAACCGCTAGGTATTAGAGGATCAATCGCGCAGGCTTTTCCCTATCTTCTTTGTGGAGTTCTAAAGGGAATTGAAGTGTGCAAAAATGAAAAATATGTAGTTACCGGTACTCAAAATATTACAAAATCACATGAACCAACATTATGGTTACCAAAACATGACTCTTGGGATGATTTGCATAATTTAGGATCATTATGGTGGAAAATAGGAAAACCCCCAATTAATGGTATGGCAAGAACAAAGTATTTCTCAAATACAGTAGGATCATGGTTAGCTGATACAATAATGAGCAATACAGTATTTGTTCCGCTTATTAGAAAAAAAGAATGGAATGGTACAGAAGAAGAACGTCAGAGACTTAATTCTTTGCAACTTGCAAGATTAAAAACGCATTATCAAAGGGGAATTGATCTTTGTATAGCTGCTGAGGGTACGTCAAAATCTAACGGAGAAATAATGATGCCACGAAATGGTGCGTACAACGTTAGTCAGGTAGATAACAAATCTGTGAGATGTGTTCCTATTGGAAATACTATGGATAGAATGTCAGGAAATAAAAATAGAGTTTTCTTAAATATTGGGGATCCTTTTTACAATACAGGAAGTACTTCACAGGCGTTTAATAATATTTTATATGGTTCATGGGCAAAGTTGAATACTTTTACTCTTTCACAGTTGGCTGGATATCATATTTACAATGCTGCAAAAAATAATCAAAAAGTAATTTCGTTTGGCACACTTGCAACTACATTTTCCAATCAAGCCGACATGTTGAAATCTGCCGGATACCATGTGGATGAAGATTTAGTAGATTCAAATAAAAGAGAACATATGTGGGGTAATTATCTTATCAATGCAGTTGATCAGAATTATCTTAATGAGGAAGGAATACTTAACAGATCTCGAATTCTTGAAGAACCCACCTGTAAAGATTGGAAGAAAGAAAATATTTTATTATATGATGTGAATAGAGTAAAAAGTGTTGCTAATATTCATTCAAGAATTAGAGAGATTCTTGAAATATAACTCCTTAAATTTTTTTCAGAATCATTGCGTAATATTTAAATAACAGCCTACTAATTGTGATGCAATGGAAGCGATAACAAGAGATAGTATAATTGGAGATGTCATTAAAAAGCACCCTGAGATGTTTGATGCCTTAGCAAATGAAGGAATCAAATGTGCAGGATGTGGTTCTGCTGAATTTGAGCCATTAGGAATGGGTCTTGCTGGCCATGGAAAAACAGAAGAAGAAATTGATGCGGTCTTAGATCGGTTAAATTCCATGGTTGTGAAAGCTACTAAGAGCGCCTTAGATCCTAAAACAGGTACTCTTACTATTACATCAGCAGCGGCTACCAAGCTAAAGCAATTACTTACGTCAAAAGAGAAAAATGGATACGGATTAAGAATCAGTGTTAAAATTGGCGGATGTTCTGGTAAAAAGTAT